>JAPLZS010000069.1 GCA_026394915.1 Candidatus Woesearchaeota archaeon
TATGCAAAATTCTGGGTACATAAAACAATCTGGGACTCTCTGTACCACAATGCTGATATAAAATTGAGCCGTAATATCTCGCTTGAAAGAGCAAGATTCCTGGAAGCAAAGTCAGAGATTGAAAAACAGGGCAGGACAGCCAATGAACATAATATTGCAGAAGCTGCTGGAATAAGCCTGAAGACTGCAAAAAAACTTTTCATGGGAGGAAGATCTCTTTCTCTGGATCAAGAGATGAGCACTGATCCTGACATGAAGGATTTTAAGCTTGGAGATACAAGGGGCCGCGAGGATGACACAATCGGAAATATATTCGCAAAGCAAAGAAGATCAAAGATTGAAGAAGCTCTGCAGGTATTGGATACGCGTGAGAGGACAATATTAAAAGAAATATTCGGATTTGATGGGTGTTATAGCATGACAGGTCCGAAAGCAACCAGCGAATTATTGGATATCTCAACGCAAGCGGTGAATTACACAAAATTACAAGCATTGAAAAAAATTGCATCCTCACAGCATGCACCTATGCTGCGTGAACTTCTTATGGATTCTTAGTTGAATTCTCAATCTTGTATATAAATAGACAGATATAGAAATATTTATAAACGATTTTTATTTTTTAAGCATATATGGCAGAAGGCCCTAAACATGTAGGTATCATACTGGACGGAAACAGGAGATTTGCCAAAAGGCTCATGAAAAGGCCATGGGAAGGCCACAAGCTCGGCTTTGACAAGGTCAAGAAGCTGTTTGACTGGACTGCAAAGCTCGGCATAAAAGAGCTCACTTTATATTGCTTTTCAATGCAGAACTTCAACAGGCCAAAAAAGGAGTTTGAATACCTCATGAAGCAGTTCAAGGCTGCATTTGAGGAGATTCCTGATAATCCAGACATCAAAAAGAACAGGATAAGGATAAAAGCTATCGGAAGGACCGGACTTCTTCCGGAAGAAGTCCAAGAAGCCATAAAGAAAGCTGAATATGCAACCAATAAGTATAATAACTACCTCATTAATATAGCCATAGCGTATGGCGGCCGTGAAGAGATCATCGATGCTGTCAAGAGGATTGGAAGGCTTATAGAAAAAGGGAAGATAAAAGACAAAGACATCACAGAAGAGCTTGTCAGGAAAAACCTTTATACAGGAGACGAGCCAGACCTGATAATAAGGACAGGCGGCGAGCAAAGGACATCCAATTTCCTGATATGGCAGTCAAATTATTCAGAGTGGATATTCATAGAGAAGATGTGGCCTGAATTTGAGGAAGAGGACCTCATCCAGTGCATAAAGGATTATAAAGAGAGGGAAAGGAGATATGGCAGCTAAGAAGAGGATCAAAAAATTGGTCTTGAAGGGTGGAAAGACCATCAAAGTGCCTTTGAAGGCAGTGAAACCTATAAAGTCAGATTCTTCTAAATATTATGTCGTTGCGCTCATAGCCTCATTGATATTCATAGGAGGCCTGCTGATGTGGTGGACGTACAGCAAAGGCTCAGAAGCTGCTCCTGTGATAAACAATAGTGTGATAAAAGAAACACCTAAACCATGCAACTGCACGACTGATTTTGAGCCGGTCTGCTCAGGAAAGACGCTTTACCAGAACAAGTGCACTGCAATATGCTTAGGTGTGAAAGAATATGTAGAAGGAGAATGCAATGATCCGGCAGGAAAGACATTCTTCCAGTGCGAACTTACTACAAGCAAGCTGAGCGCGCAGTACAATCCTGTGTGCGCTAAGGTGTATAGGATAGACACAAAGGATTACATCTGGAAGACATTCGCGAACACTATGACGGCCTGCAGGGCAGAGAGGTCAATGAAGATTGAGATTCTCGGGTATACCAGAGGAGAATGCTCTATCTGATAATATTCTAAGATAAATATTACAGAATAAAGAGATATTATAGGTTAGATTTTTAGGGTTTGTTTTTATGATAGATAAGATATATCTATAAAAACCGCCATGTATATGCATATATACATTATCAATCTAAGAGTAGTAACAATAGAAAATTTTATAAATATCAGCTTGATACCTGCTATATGGATGCGACATTAGATGATTATCTGAAAGGCAGATTTGTAGATATACCCAGGATATTATCAGATGGGAAAGAATCAAGACTATTTCCAGGGCTGCTTCGAGATGTAGAAGCCATCAGGAAAAGTGACTTCCCATTATTTGATAAAGAACGAAGAGTGTATCTTGACTCCACTGCTACAAGCCAAGAGCCTCAGACTATAAAGGATATGATGCACGAATACAGGAGCACCCATATCAGGGGAAGTGATCACTCAAAAAATTCTGCTGAATCGAGAGAAGCCCAGTTAAGACATGATGAATCGAGACAGAAGTTAGCTGCCTTCTTTAATTCGCATAATTATCTTGTAGGGTTTACAAGCGGAACGACAGACTCTTCTAATTGGATTGCGAGCAGATTCCCATTCGAAAAAGGAGATGTTCTTCTGATAACTGAAGCAGAGCACAACTCTCAGATATTGACTGCGCGTAATATCGCAAAAGATAAAGGAGTAGAGGTCTCTTATGTCCCTGTTATCTTGCCAGAAGGCAGATTGAATCTTGATTATCTGAGAAAGTTTGTCTCTAAAAGAAAGGAAGGCAAGATCATATTGAATTTGGTGCATGCTTCAAATGTGAGCGGAGTCATCAATCCAGTCAGAGAGATAAGGGACATCATCGGAGAGAAAGGATTCATATATCTGGATATGGCTCAATCTGCAGGTCATCTGCCGATCGATTTAGATGGATTGGATATTGATTTTGCAGGGATATCTGCCCATAAGATGTATGGCCCTATGGGGGTCGGAGCGATCTTTATCAATAAGAAAAGCGAAAGACATGTGACTAACAGGATCAGCGGCGGCAGTGCTGTTAATCTTGTTTCGAGATGGTTCACAGATCCATCAGGATTACCAGCGAGATTTGAACCAGGCACCCAGAATCTGGAAGGGGCGATAGAATTCGGATTTGCATTAGATTACCTGAGCCAGATTGGTATGAA
>JAPLZS010000106.1 GCA_026394915.1 Candidatus Woesearchaeota archaeon
ATTCAGGAGGTTCAGGAAGTTCTGCTCCAGAAGATATCGGGTCAAGCCTGTCTAATCTACTGTTTATGCCATAGCTCACGTTATACCCTTCATCCTCCACATACTTGTCAGGAAGCCCTATTATCCCTCCCTGTCTTCCTGCTATTGTAAGCCCCTGCTCAAGGGAATCCTTGAGGCACAATGTGACATACTGCTTGAGTATGTTTGTCTCTGCTATCTTCTCTGCAGCAATGTCAATCTGCTTCTCGATCTGCGCTTTCTTCATCGACGAAGATGCAGCAAGCATAAGCCCGAATATCGAGAACACGACAAAGCCTATGAGGATGAATGCAGTTATCTGGGATTTCCTGCTATCAGCTATGTTGATCATACTGCCTCTTTTCACCATAATATATCAAATAAAGGAAAATAGAATAAAAATGTTGCGGAAATAAACTATCACTGCACTTCAAAGCAATATAACCTATAATTATTGTCGCATTTCCTAGTGCTGACATAATTTGTCCATTTATTATCAATAGCAGAAGATATCCCTGTTGCACCCTCAGTGCTTGAACTCCCCTTATTCCATCCACCACATGTCTTTGCCGCAGTTGTACCTGATTTTGTTGTGCCTGTCCAGACTTCCTTTTGACCAGATACAATATCGCCGTTTGCATACTTATTTATCTGATGATTGATTGAACCATCTGTCAAATCTATCTTGTTGAACGCTACAACAGTCACATTATCAACAAGCCTATATTCTGTGTCATTAACCCTGTCTTTTGCATCTACACTTGTTGTTGAAAGCCATGCTACAAATCTCTTTCCGCTTAGTTTGGGGACAGCATCTGCTTCTGCCTGGCAGTCCGCATCTCCATCTGTTATTCCTCCATTGGCAGTTCCTGCTAATCCGCCCTTCCATGTTCCGCTTGTGATAAACACATATTTGAATTGAGGAGCATGTGTTCCATTTTCACCAACTCCGGGCAATCCATTTTCTTCATCATTGTCTGTTGCATTTATGCAGCCAGGATCTGCCGGATAATCTATCAATCCGTCTTCATCATTGTCCCTTAAGTCTGAGCATTCTGGAAGCACTTCTTCATTAGTTTCATTTGCGCAAACACCCTCTTGGCAAATATCAGTTGTGCAGTCAGAATCGTCAATGCAGGCTTTTCTGACAGCGCATTTTACAGGACATGATCCTCCGCAGTTGACATCTGTCTCGCCTGGCCCTTTTAAGCTGTCTGAACAGCTGCTTATGCTGCATTTGTTGCCTGAATTGCAGAAATTGCTTGTGCACTGCCAATTTTGAGTGCAACTACCATCAATACCAAGACCGTTAATAGGGATAGTTTTTGTTTTTTCATCATAATCAAGATTCTTGTCAATGACCTTAAACTTATAAGTATAAGGGGTCGTTCTTGGTTTATAATAATGAGGTTGAATAAGGGAAATGTCTTTTCCAGACAATACCTTTGAATCTCCGAAGTCCCAATAATATATCATATCTGTTGTATCTACATTGCTGCCTAATGTTGCCGTAAACTGAACAGGGAAACCGGCCTCATTCACTCCGGGCACTTGAGTAGCATCTAAACCTGTTATCAAGACAGGGTTCTCTTTGGGTGCCTGCGCTATTGTGCTGTCCAGCCTTATCTTTGCAGTCATGTCAGACCAGAATCCAGGCTGTCCTGCATTGTCTCTCTGGCCTATTATCTGGCTGTTCCTGCTGTCTATCTGGTATGAAATCTTCCCATTATCGCTTAATCCGAGATTGCATGTCATGTAATCTGATTCAGCGCCAATAGAATTGCCGTTATTCATTATGAATTGTCCTGCGATATCGCATACATTTACGCCTACATTCTCATAAACAATGCTCATCTGCTCTGCATCCTCATCAACATAACCTCTTATCGCCTTCTCTCCCAGCTTGTTTATGTACAGCCTGTCGAACTTTGATGTAGATATGAAATCCTGGGAGGATGTGTCTTGCGGCACAAAGAAACTTTTTATATAGCTGATAGGGCTTCTGACAGCCTTGATGAAATTATCAAGAACAGATGATGCAGAAGGATTTATGTCTTCTGTTGAATATATCAGCATGTCGCTCTTTGGATTGTACCACATGTTTGTCTTTGCTCCGTTTGCTCCATCAATATACCCTTGGTAATTGCATCCAAGGAAAGCATCTTCTCCTGTCTCTATGACGCCATCGCAATAATTGTAATGAGAGGTTACGGTTGAAGGTCTTGATTCTTCAAATATTATCAAAAAAGATGAAGATGGGTCATTTACAGGGGTGTTGAGTGAAGTGCCTACTGCAGTTTTGTAAGATGAGCCTTCTTTGTAGTTTATCACGCAGAATTTGTTTGCTTTGTCTATATGATTTGAGTTTATTAGGTTAAATTTTGCTGCGCTTGCAGAAGGAATCCTCCCGGTCTCAAAATACTGGAGATCATTCAATGCATTCTCATAATCATCGCAGGACAAGGTGTATTCAGGAGAGTTTGATGCGCTCTTTGCCATCAGCACAAGCTGGTTTGCCACAAGCGCAGTCCTTGTTGTCCATTCTCCTTCATCGCAGTAATAATCATTTTCCCAGAAATCAGAATTGACGCAATCGCCATCATAATTGCACTGCGTTGTTCCGCACTCCTTTTCACTGCCTATAATCCCTGTCTGATCTGTCTTTAAAACAACATCCTGCCATTCTCCAAAGACGCATTTCTTTTTTATGCCATCTTTGTCATAATCCGCTCCTGGTGTAGAAGATGCTGATCCGTCAACACAAACTCCCATATTTCCATCCCAGCAGTAATCTTCAGGGCAGCATTCAGATGAAGCTCCTGCTGGATCCACATCCAATTTCTCGCTCTTCAGGCCGTTTACAGATCTCCATACTCCTCTGTATGAGCAATAGTAATATCCTAAGGTTTCATCTCCGATATTTGTGCATGACTGGCCTGCAACAATATTTCTGCTGATTATATTTGCATTTACAGTATTCTCTGTGTCTTTTATCTTGCTATAATCTGCAGGAATGCTGCATCCATAAAAGCTTCCATTGTAATGCAATGATTTGTTTGTGCTCGGGTCTGCAATATCCAGATTCTTCATAGGTTTTGAGGCCCAGCACGCTGAATCAATGTTGTTTGCAATGGGGTCAATTGTCTTTATCCATTTTGAGAAATATTCCTGTTTGTCTGCAGTTCCATCTGCGTTAGTGTCCTCTCCGCAGCATGCTCCAAGGTCTCCTGGACCCACCCAGAACCCATTTGAATTGTTGCAGTCAAGATTGTTGTCTCCTGCACAGCCCTCATTCACATTGCCGTCGCAGTTGTTGTCAGCAGTATCAGGCGAGCATAATTCTGCTGCTTTTGGATTTATCTTTATTTCATTGTCATTGCAGTCTGTTCCCATACTTTTTCCTTCTTCATCAAGCTTGCAGCAAGAATCAGGATTATCTCCTGTTAAATTGCATTTGCATGGTATGGCAACTCCGTTGTTGTCTGCGCACAATGGAGTTCCGGAGCACATCTTTGAGGAGCTTATATAACCATCCTTGTCTGCATCGCACCCTTCATCTATCTTTCCGTTGCAGTTGTCATCCCTTCCATTGCATTTCTCCTCTGCTGTCTCATCGCATCCTGATATGACGCAGAACTTGAACTTATCTGCATTTTTTGATTTAGCCTTATTGTTTGATAATACGGTTAGTGTTATCTTTTCAAGAGTCAGGTCATCCCATTTTGAAGGATCGCTTTGATACCATATAACATGAGGCATTGATGTTCCTGCACTGTCGCACTGATCATTATTGCATGTCCATGAAGCAGTGTCTCCTAATCCAAAGTTCATGAGATTATTCAATTCTGAATTGAAATGAGAATCTTTCATCACTCTCAGGATTTTAAGGTCTGCCAAAGTTCCGTAAGTTATTCCTGTGAGATACATCAGTTTTACATGCTTCAGGGGAGTTTCAAGAGTTATCGGTATTTGTTTTGCAGTGGTTGTTATTGCAATAGGCTCATCTGAAACAATCCCATTTTCATTTATGCATATCGGCTCTGTCATCTGCCCAGTTGTCGTATATTTTATATCAGTTTTGGATTCATCTGCATTAAGGGAATAGACTTTGATGACGTCACCTTCTTTCAGAGGTATGTCTATATTTTTGTCTGTAATGGTCTTTGCCTTGCTTGTTTCATACCAATTCTGCTGGTCGCATGCCTTGAATTGATACAGTTTACTGCTCCCATCTGTTGTTCCGTCGCATTTTGTGCATTCATAAGCAGTTGAGGAATATGGCCAACAACTAGCATCGTACTGACTGCAACACTGACCCTCTACTGTCACTGCACATGTGGCTGCATAAACAAGAGATCGGTCATACTGCTCAACCCCATCCGCTCCTTGGATCTTCCTCCTTATGTTTATTTGTGTCGTTACCCCTATCTTTTTTATTGTAAGGACTCCATCATTCATGACATAATAGTCTCCTACTTTGCTTATTGAATCGCCGTTCTCAAGCACTGGGCCGACAAACGAATATATTGCAGGAGATATGACTATAAGAAACAATATAGATATTATAGATAGAGTTATTGAAACCCTCTTTTTCACCATACTAATATAGACCTAATCTTTTTCATTTAAAAATCTTTTGCTATAATTCATATAATATGCACATATGACAAAAAGGTGATAGAACTTCTCTTTCTTCAATCCTTTCTCTTCCTGTTGGATATAATCTTATCTTCAACTGATGAGAATGAATCTTTTATCTCCTTGTCGCCCATGCCGAGCATGGAGAACAATGCAGAAACATCATACCTGTTCCTCATATTCAGTGGCCTGTTCGCAAATGATGCTATCGCTGTCTTCACTTTGTATTTCCTGCAGAGCCTTATGTTCTGCATCATCCTTCCCAGCAACACAGCCCTTCTGTGGCCGGAAGAAGAGATTATCTGGCCAAAATCAAAGCCGATCATCTTGTCTTTCTCGTCTGCAATTGCGCAG
>JAPLZS010000108.1:0-980 GCA_026394915.1 Candidatus Woesearchaeota archaeon
CAAAAACCATCAAAAAATCAGGAAATGCAGTAAAGGCAGGCCAGACAAGGCAGGCAATACTCGGAGGAGGGGACATAGCATTCCCTCTCATATTCTCAGGCACTATGATGCAGTACCTGATAGATGTCCAGCATGTTCCTAAGCTGAATGCACTCGGCCTTTCAAGCATAATATCCCTCTTCGCATCTGCTGCGCTGCTCTGGCTTCTTTTGAAGGCAGAGCATGAGAAATTCTATCCAGCAATGCCTTTCATAAGCATAGGCTGCTTTGCAGGGTTCCTGGTAATCATGTTTATTGTTTGAGCATTTAAATAATCAGAAAAAGATAAGAGAATAAAAAATAAAAAAAGATTAAAGAGTCACTTCTTTCCGTCTTTGCATTTGCATGTTCCTTTGCTGATCATTGCAATGCCAGCAAGCAGGAAAATTATTGTCCATGGTTGTACTGTCCATGCAGACATCATACCGAGGTTCTGCAGCAGCATAAGCAGGCCTATCAACAATACAACAATTCCCAGAACTAATTTACATTTCATACACATAATATCACCTCTTTAGGCCAGATAAACCAGCTATTTTTATAAAGTTTGCTACCAAAAACTATTTAAAACAGGATGCAAGACTCATATATGGCAGGCTAGATCGGAGGGGTAGCTGTCCTCTGTAACCATCAAACCGGCTTCAGGTGGGATCGAAGCCTAGGGAGAGGTATAGACTATAGGCAGTGGTCCTGATTTGGCCGATGATATTCTGTCCTGTAGGATTGATGCCTTAGAGAACCGTGTCAGGCGGGGAACCGAGCAGCACTAATCTTTGATATTGATGCTTATGGGGTTGCGGGATTGAGAAGAAGTCAGGGTTAACTATTGCTTATTATCTGTATCCATCTTTGGGCGCGCCTGCCGCTTATATTCATCTTATTCTCTTCACAGTGCCTTTATTTGCATCAACTTCTATAAAATCGCCCTCTTTAAGAACCTT
>JAPLZS010000108.1:1016-4313 GCA_026394915.1 Candidatus Woesearchaeota archaeon
CCCTCTTTAAGAACCTTTGTAGCATTTCTCGTTCCCACAATGCAGGGTATCTTGAACTCCCTGCTGACAATTGCAGCATGGCAGAGCATTCCGCCCTCATCTGTGACTATTGCTGCGGCCTTCTCTATTGCGAGCATCATGTCTGGAGAGGTCATCACAGTTACAAGTATATTCCCTTTGGGCATAGCAGTCATCGCTTTTATATCAGTGCCTTTCAAAGATTCGGTAAGCAAGGTCACCTTTCCTCTTACTAAGCCCGGAAAAGCTATTGTTCCTTTTATTTCACCACTGTTTTTTTTGATGGTCTTTTTAACATTACAGTCAATACTAAAGAAACCATCATGATAATTAAACCTGTAGCTTTTTATCCTATCATCTATATCTTTCTTGTTTGGGTTCTTCCCTTTCAATGCATCAATCAATTCCTTTTTTGTCATATTCTCTACTTGAAGCAGGCTTAATTTTATTCTTCTGCCAATATCTTCAAATAAAACCTGCGAATCATTAAACGCCCTTGCCCATTCTTTATGCATATCAAATCTTCTTTTGCCGATTTTGTTAAGTGATTCTGCGAGATTTTTGGATTCTTTATCTAGATTTAATCCGTAAAAATCCCCATTCAAAGCCTTGATCATATTCTTATCTTTAGGCTCTGGAAGTTTTTGTTTTATATCCTCAATTATCTTATTATACATCTCAGATTTTGAGAATCTGTAAAACCCGATTATTGTTGAATACAAATCAAAGAAATTATTGTATATCTTGATTATCTCCTTATCATTCTTTCTGCTTAAATCCTCTTTTTTGAGGTCATTGCATATTTTAGACAATTTTCTCTCAAACTCTCTGCTTTTCTTGCAGAAGAAAGAGGCAAAACCGGGTTCTTTGTATTTTTTATATCCATATTCTTCTGCTTTTTTCTCAGTATCCAGATTCTTGTAGAATATGACATTTTGATTGAAATTTGTGAAATAATGCCTATCATAACTGAACCCAAGATATTTTTTCATCTTTAAAGTGTCTCCCCAGAATATTGCCTCTACACAAAAAAGAGGGGAATCTGCATGAATCCATTCTTCTTTGTGATTAGTTACGTCTTTAACCATGCAAACAGATAAAATGTTGATATATAAAAAGGTAGCTGGATTCCCGTGATTTTCACGGAAAACCGACAGCAACATTTATATACAGAATATCCATTACTTGTTTTATGGCAACCAAAATATCAAAAATTATAGTGCTGGTTTTGGTAGTCCTAGTTCTAGTCCTTGTGTTGTAAAAAACACCCAAGGGCTTTGTTGTTTCTGAGAATTCAGGCATGATGGATGGCAAGGTCCTTGTCATAGGTCTAGACTCTTTCAATATTGTTTGAACATCGTGAGGAGATAAGATGAGCACACCAGAACCAACAGGCAAGACATTCATACCCTATGAGACCGACGGCATAAGAGCATGCATTCAGATACCTAGAGGAGAAGAATATATCATAGGGCAACATGGGATTTTCATAGTCACTGGAATGGACATGCCCACTATAGAGTCGCTCTTAGGAAATCATGGTGAAGAATATCAATCTCCGAGGCAAAACCAAGACCATGATATAGTAAGCATATTGCCCTCAGGAGCATCATATACTGGCGCAGATGTCCAGATATTCGGGCTTAATGGGGCGCCAATAATCCAGTACAACAGGACAGGGGAGGTTATAAACGGATCAAAGAGAGTCTGGAGCGATAAATTTAGTGAAAGAACAAGGAAAAGTGTTTAAAATGAAGCAAGAAAAAAATAAAGAATCAATCCAAGTATCCTTTTTATTATCTCTAGCTCTGCTTCTCTTGCGGTGAGCTGGTCAAGTAGCCAGCAGCACATTGTCTATAAACTATTTTTCATATTTTATTGAAGATTGTGCAAGTAGTGCGCAATTTTCAAGACTAAAAACTCGCGACGAGTTTTTATTATTTTTCAGATTTAAAATTACTCGGAGGGATAATATGAGCGTGATATCATCAGGAAAACAGGGAATAATATTAGAGTGTGAATGCGGTTCAAGAGCAGGATTTCCTCATCAAGCATCACCAGATGAGAATGAGATGAAGATATACTTTGATCCTCAGAGGCGCATAATGATATGCGGCAACGGCAGAAAGAAGATTAGGGGCATTGACTGCGGACATTACTGGAATGTTGAATATGGCCCTAATACTGGTTTCTTCCAGAGAAGGCCTGTCCAGAATATAAAAGCGATAGCAAAGGCAATTTACAGGGGCAGTTTAAGATTTGATGATTTTGAACAGCCGTTTGCAAGATGCACAGAATGCGAAAGGATAATTGACCCATTTGCCACAGACCTCAAGTCTATTTATGTGCATTATCCATCAGGAGACATTGCATGTTGCTTTGAGACGCCTCAGTATGATGCAGGAAGCAATAAGAAGATAAGCAGGTTCATGCCTCATCCTAGCTCAGCTGTTGTAATAGTGCCTCTTGAAGATGTTGTGTGTTATGCAGGCCCGATCAGGCAGATGATGGAAGGACAGGTTATATTAGCAAGGCCCTGACCAAAAGTTTTATATACAGATTGCATATATCTTGCTAGAATGAAATCAGGCATAGATTCAAGGATTATAAGCATACTTCTGATTAGCCTGATTGCTATCATTATAGCTTAGGGCCTGGAAAATATCATACCAAGGCCAGAGCATCGTTTAAACAATACATGAGGCTAGAATAAAATGCAGGAAAAAACACAGGATAGGGAAAGTTTAGATGTAGTTATCTATGATGCAACAGGAAGAGACGGCAACCAGGACCCAAGGTCTGAGATGACTGCAGAGAGCAAGATCCAGATTGCAAAGGAATTGAGCAGCCATGGCTTTCCTTATTTTGAGGCAGGATATCCAGAGGCAAATCATGGAGAGATGGAACTTTTTAGAAATCTATCTCGTCTTAATCTTCCGATGAATATTGTAGCATTCGGTTCAACAAGAGAACAATTGAAGAGAGTTGATCAAGATAGGAAACTAAAGGCGCTGCTCGATGCAAATACAGGTTATGTGACTATCTACGGAAAGACTTGGTTGGATCATGTGATTAAACAGTTCCAAAAAGTGCAGGAAAGCGAAAGGCCTGCTGAAAACCTCAGGATGATCAGCGAGAGCATAGATTTCCTTAAGCAGAAAGGAAAGAAAGTTATCTATGATATGGAGCATGGCTGCTGGGGACTGAAGTTCAATCAGGATTATGCTCTTAAATGCATGGAGTCTGCGATGGATGCAGGAGCAGACTGGATTGTTCTCT
>JAPLZS010000108.1:4322-6729 GCA_026394915.1 Candidatus Woesearchaeota archaeon
AGGGCTACAACAGATGGGGTTTTCATGGCCATAATGATTCAGGCGTTGCAACAGCAAATTCGCTTGAGTTCGTCAAGTTCATACGCGATAATGACATGGGAACTCCGATGGTCCAGGGCACTTTTTTCTGCGGAGAGAGATGCGGTAATGCAGCATTGCCCGAGATCATAGTAAATCTTGAGCTTAAGATGGATCTTAGGACAGGAATTGACACAACAAGATTGACTGACCTTTGCTATAGGATTGCAGAGCTGACTGGAATATCAGTGCCTTCAAACTCTCCTTTCTTCGGAGAACATGCATTTGTCAATAATGCAGGTGGGCATACAGATGCAGAGAGCAAAGGTGCGACATATTTCCATATACCTCCAGGATCAGTCGGCAATAGAGGAAATGCTGTTCTGTCAGACCAGTCAGGAGAGGCAACAGCAGTTTTGTTTGCCCAGAATTTCGGATACGATGTAGACAAAAGAACACCCCAATCAAGAGCATTGATAGATATGATAAAATATATGGAAAGCAAAGGATATAAATTGCAGGGAAGGCATGGCGAGAATATGTCAGGAGAGTCGAGACAAAGACAAAACCAAAGGAAAACAATGACGATGAAGCAAGTGAGACGGTGATAAAAGGATTTTTTTCAAAAGACGGCACTGATGATAATTTCAAGGAATATCATGATGTAGCGTCATCACAGCATGGGCCTGTTTCATCCCAGTTCAGGGCATTGAAAAAGAGGGTTGGAACATATCACCCCTTTGTCAAGAAGATAAAGCTTGAGAGATATATCCCATCGATGATAGACAAGGAAGGAGTGGACTCAACAATGAGAGTTTATATCGAGTTCAGTCTTCAGACAAAGAATGGAGAAGAGAGATGGGGAACTGTCGGAGTAAGCGATGACATCATGCAGGCAAGCTATGAATCTCTTAAGAAATGTATAGAATATGCTTTGATAAGGAATGAGAAAGGAGAGTTTCAGATCAAATAATAAAGAATGCACAATTATCAGATCATGCAATCAATATTGCTGCCTTGCCAGGCATCGCATTGTTCGCCTTCAGCTCTTTTGAGTCATCTGCCTTTATCACTTCAACAACGCAGCTGAACTCTTTTCCTATTGCGTATTTTGCATCGCTGAGTGTCCTGAACTCTGTCTCAAGGCCAAGAAGTATCTTTGGAAGCTTTGATTCGTCTGCGATGAATTTTGGAGTCAATTTTGAGATGTCCTGGCCGTATCTTTTCAGGTCAGTTGTCATCAATGCCTTGAGTATCTCTCCTGGATTCCTTGTCTTTGCAAGCTGCTCCTTCAGTATCTTTACATAATCATATTTCCATGATTTTGATACAATGAGGATTATCTTCTTAGGATTGCTTATCTTGACAAGCTCCATGACCTGCCTTATGTCTGATATTGTGGCAGAGACAAGGTCTTCTGCTGCCTCTGCAGACTCATCTATCTTCTTATCGTCATGGACTGGCCATCTTTCAAGAGATATCAGTACCTTCATGCCGAGCATCTCCCACATCTCCTCTGATACGTGTGGCGCAAATGGAGAGAGCAATAATGCAGATGTCTTCACAGCGTCATCATACACTTTTTTGTTTATATCTCCTTCTTTGTACCTGTAAATGGCATTTACAAACTCCATTACTTTTCCTATTGCAAGGCTGAATTCAAAATTCTCAATATGATTTGTCACTAATTTTATTGTCTTGTTCTGCTTTGAGATAAGATTCTTGTCCTTGTTGTTCAATGGAGTGTTCTTTGCCTCAAAATTCTCCTCAACTAACTTAATCACCCTGTTCAGGAACCTGAAGGATCCCTGGACGCCTTCATCAGACCACTCAAGCTCTTTCTCTGGCAGTGCTGTGAAAAGCATGAACACTCTTGCAGTGTCTGGCCCGAATTTTGCTATTATCTCGCTTGGATCGACTATGTTGCCGAAGCTCTTTGACATCTTTTTTCCGTCCTTTATCACCATTCCCTGGCATAAGAGAGCAGAAAAAGGCTCGCTTATTTTTGTAAGCCCTATATCTCTCATTGCCTTTGTCCAGAATCTTGCATACAATAAGTGCAGTATTGCATGCTCAATTCCGCCTATGTACTGATCAACAGGCATCCAGTATTTGTGAGCATCTCCAAACGGCTTCTTGTCATTCTTAGGATCGCAGTACCTGAATGGATACCATGATGAATCGACAAATGTGTCCATTGTGTCTGTCTCTCTTCTTGCAGGGCCTTTGCACTTTGGGCATTTCACATCAGTGAACTCCTTGCTCTTTTCCAGCGGATTTCCTTCTCCGCTGAACTTAACATGCTCAGGAAGCACGACAGGAAGATCTTTCTCAGGGACAGGCACTATTCCGCATTTTCCGCAGTAAACCATCGGTATCGGAGTTCCCC
>JAPLZS010000108.1:6832-12110 GCA_026394915.1 Candidatus Woesearchaeota archaeon
TTGAGATCAGCCAGTCCCTTATCTTGTACTGCACTGCCCTTTTCCCGAATCCTTCTTTCTCCACATATTTTGAAATTTCATCGATAGCGTCAAGATTATTTGTTCCGTTGAAATCACCTGAATTTATCAGGACTCCTTCATCAACATACGCCCTTGACATCTTCTCTGCATTGAGATCATAATCAGGAGGATTGATTACCACTTTTATTGGAATCTTGAATTTCTTCGCAAACTCAAAATCACGCTGGTCATGGCTAGGCACTGCCATTATCGCTCCTGTGCCATATTCCATAAGAACAAAATTAGCTATGTAGATGGGGATTTCATCATTTGTAAGAGGATTTATTGCATATTTCCCGATGAACATACCCTCTTTTTCTTTGTCCTCTGCTGTCCTTGTAAATTTTTCCTGGATCAGCACCCTATTTATGAATTTCTTAACCTTTTCCTCATGCTCTGTTCCCTTCACAAGCTCCATGACCTTAGGATGCTCAGGAGCAAACACCATGAATGTCACGCCGTATAATGTATCCGGCCTTGTAGTAAAAATTGGAAGATTCTCTTTTGTGCCTTTCAATCTGAAATTTACAAGAGTTCCCTGGCTCTTTCCAATCCAGTTCTTCTGCATTGTCCTGACTCTTTCTGGCCAGTCCTTCAGCTTCTCCCCCTCTTCAAGAAGCTCATCTGCATAATCAGTTATCCTTAGGAACCACTGCTCAAGATCCTTCACCTCGACAGCAGAATTGCATCTCCAGCATTTTCCATCCTCAACCTGCTCATTTGCCAAAACTGTTCCGCACTTTGGGCACCAGTTTATAGGCGCTTTTTTCCTGTAAGCAAGGCCCTTTTCATAGAATTTGAGGAACATCCACTGGTTCCATCTGTAATATTCCGGATAGCATGTAGCAATCTCCCTGTCCCAGTCATAGCTCATGCCGAGCTGCTTCTGCTGGGATCTCATATTGTCTATTGATTTTATAGTCCAATCTCTGGGGTGCGTTTGGTGCTTTATGGCTGCATTTTCAGCAGGCATCCCAAAAGCGTCATAGCCCATTGGATACAGAACATTAAAACCCTTCATTCTTTTATAACGGGCTAAAGCATCACCTATGGAGTAATTTCGGACATGGCCCATATGTATACCATAACCGCTTGGATATGGAAACATTTCTAAGACATAATATTTCTTTTTCTTAGGGCCTTCCTTTACTTTGAAAGCCTTTTCCTTGTCCCACTTCTGCTGCCATTTCTTCGCAATCTGGTTTAGGTCTGACATATATGGTCTAGAATGGGGTTTATATTTAAAGTTAGCGGGTCCTGAAAAGCTTTTTATATCATTTAAACCGCTGTCTTATTATGATAAGCTGCGCGATGTGTTATTTAAAGAAAAACAGAAAGACTCTGATGATATATAAGAATAATAACCCAAACAAACACTTCTATGGATTCTGGGATGCTCTTGGGGGAAAAATCGAATCAGGGGAGAGCCCAAAAGAAGCAGTGATCAGGGAATTCAAGGAAGAATCTGGTCTTGCATTGAAAGACCCAAAACTCAGGGGAGTGATGACGTTCAGGAATCTTTTTGGAAAAGACTGGCTGGTGTATGTTTTTACTGCAACAGACTTTGATGGCAACCTTGTTGAAGAGAATGATGAGGGATCAGTGCGATGGATTGATGATGATAAATTCTTCAGTCTCAAGCTTTGCGAAGCAGACCTTATATTTGTCCCTTTATTTGAAAAGGATGAGTTCTTCACAGCAGAATTCATGCATGATAAAAATAATAAATTAGTAAATCATAAAGTTGAAATATACTGATCAATAGTCTACTTCTTCTCAACAATCCTCAGCTTCTTCTCCTTTGAGAATGGGCCTTTCATGTTTTCGATCACATACTTTTTTATCCCATTCTCATCTGCCCATTTCTTTGCAGCTTCCTCTGATGTGAATGTCTTAGGCCTTCTTTTCCTGTGCCTTCCTCTGCAAAGCAGTATTGGTTTGTAATGGCTGAAGCTCATTTTATCACTTTGTATTGTTTTGGTCTAATACTTCTTGAATTGCGCTGTTATGTCAATAAGGTCAACATGGCCCAAGAACAATGACCTGCAGCAATATCTATCAAGGCCAAGCTCGTCAAGGACTTTTTTCCTGTCCTCTCCCTTGCTGACTCTGTCTTTATACTCCTCCCATAAGTGTGCGACTGGTTTTCCGCAGCTGAAACATCTGATAGGTATTATCATTTTCCACCTCACCTGTAGGATTTCTGCCTCTTTGCTCTTGCCTTTGAATCATTAGGCTTTCTCATTTCCTTGTATCTTACGTCTGCAACAAGCAATGCCCTGTCATAGGCAAGGAACTCTTCCTTAAGTCCTGATGATTTTCCAGTCCATTCGACAAGCCCTCTTCCTATTGCAAGCCTCACAGCATCTGCTCCTGACATTATTCCGCCACCCTTGAAATTTGCATCAATGTCTATCTCTTTTGCGACATCGCCTGCCAATGCCAATGGCTCCATTATCCTGAGTCTTGCTGTCTTCGGTTCATAAACCTCAAGTGCTATGTCATTTACCTTTACTCTTCCTTTGCCAGGCATCAATGTAGCCCTTGCGACGGATCTCTTTCTTTTTCCTGATGTATGAACTATTTTTTTTCCAGTCATCTTTCAGCACCTAAAATCTTTGATATCTCTTCGATACTAACATAACTTATGCAGTTTGATTTTGATACATCTGCCTCAGCTACCTTCTCTATCTTCTGAGTCTTGAACTCTTCAGGAACGCCTATATAACACATTATTCTCTTGAATGCTTTTCTTCCCCTGTCCCTGCTGTATGGAAGCATCCCTCTGATTGCTCTTCTTACGATCCTGTCAGGCATCTTCGGGTAATGAGGCCCTTTTAGAGGAGCCCCCATGTCCTTTTTTCTCTTGAACTTTGCAAGCACAACCTCTCTTGTCCCTGTGACAACTGCCTTTTCGCTGTTGACTATATCAACTTTTTCTCCCAAGAGGGCTTTCTTTGCAGCTACTGTGCACATCCTTCCTAATATTGAATTTGTTGCGTCGATTATCATTTTATCATCCTATTATCCTTAAATTCTGCCCCTTTGGGTTCTTCTGCATCATGTCATTTATGTGCATGCATGTCCCTTTTGCGCTGATTATCTTCTTTCTTGCGCCTTCTGAGAACTCGAATGCAGCGACAGTCACTTTATGGTCTATCATGCCTGTGCCAAGCACTTTTCCGGGGATTATCACGTTCTCATTCTCCTTTGTGCATTTGCTCAGGCTGTAGACATTGACAACCCTCCTGTTCCTTGAAGGCATCTCCAGATCATAAGCTATCCTTTTCCAGATTCCGACCTTCTGCTCATTGCTTAATTTCCTGAGCATATGTATCAGCCCGATGAGCTGAACATTCATTGGTCCTGTTCGTTTTGCCATTTTGTTTATCTGTGATTCTTTTGTATGATTATCATGCGGAGGAAGGGATTCGAACCCTCGCACTCACTAAGAGACTAGCCGTTTGAAATCCTCCTGATCTCCTCAAGCTAGCGCATTTGACCAGGCTCTGCCACCTCCGCATCTGGCACTCTTTTTATCGATTATTATACATCAAATGATTATGCGTGGGACAAAAAACCCTAGTGTGATCATTTCTTTTTCTCAAGCGCTTCTGCAAGAGCGTCCATCTTCGCTGAAATTATGTTTGCAGCTTCTGACAGCATCTGCTTTGCGCTCAGCTGGCCGAATGGCTCTACATAAAATATGACATTGGATTCGCTCTCATTGAGCTTTATGACTCCTGGCTCGAGATCAGTGCATGCTCCGCAAAGGTGGCATTTGTAAAGATTATCATCATTCACAGATATCTTATCTTTTTTCACATCAAATACATTTACTGGGCATGACTTTGCAAGAGCCTCTGGATCTTTTGGCGTTTTTGTTACTTCAATGACTGGCATGTATTTATAATATGCAAGGCCTGGGCTCCATTTCATATGGTCTTTTCCTCTTCCCAATACTGCTGTTGCCTCGAATTCTATTGCCTGGCCCTTGAGCAGCTTAACAATAGGTGTCTCATCAAATACAGGGACCACCTTTGGGTCCTTTGATTTCATGTCAGATGCCTTGACTATCTGATCGCTCCTTGCAGTTGATTTCAATGATAATTTCAATGAACATTTTGCGCATCCTGCGCCATTGCACTTGCAGTTCTCTATGAGATCATATGTCTTCAGGTCTGTCTTCAATGGCATTAGCCCCAGCCTGTGTGCGACTATCTCGTCGTATAATACTGAATTGTTCTTCTTGAACTCAACATCCTCAATGGCCATTGTAGGCACTTCGCTTATTATTGCTCTCCTAAGAGCATTTGCGAATGCAGCACTCGTGTTCTTGATAAGGAAAGAGATCTTTCCTGTCTTCTTATCCTTGTTCAGCATTTTTATGTCCATTTTTGCACCCGTTCTTTCTCTCTTTATACCCTTCTTCCTCTCTTTCCTCCTCTCTTTCTGCAGGTGTCGTGAGGAACCGGAGTCACATCATTGATTATGCCTATTCTCATGCCTGTCCTTGACAAATTCATCGGGCCATTCTGTCCGCCAGGAGCCTTTATCCTTACATGAAGCCCTGTTATCCCCTTTTCCATTGCCGCTTCTGACGCTTTCTTTGCAGCTATCATCGCAACTGTCGGAGAAGACTCAAGCCTGTGGGTCTTTGTTATCATTCCGCCTGATACCTTTACGATGCTTTCTCTTCCTGTGATGTCAGTTATGTGGATTATGGTGTTATTGTAAGATGCATATATATGCGCCACTCCCCATCTTGTCTGTCCTCTTCCTTCATCCATTCTTTACACCGCCAGTGTGCTTGTTCTTGTTGTCCTGGAACCTTTTCCTTGAATTCCCTCTTCCCCTATCATTCTTCATCCTCTCCCTTATCTCATCTTTTCTCTTCTTTTTAGCATTCTCTTTCTCTGTATGTTCAGGGGTTTTCTGTCCTCCTGGGTATCTTTCTGGATGATCGATATTATTCAATGTTGAATTAGCGGAAAACGCAAGCGTCATCTCTTCCTGTGCTGCTACAAGATATGATGGAGCAGTGACTTTCCTGCCTCCTACTGTTATGTGGCCGTGCACAATGAATTGTCTTGCCTGTTCGACTGTCCTTGCAAGACATTTTTTGTAAACCTGGGTCTGGAGCCTTCTTTCAAGGATATCTCTTAATGTAAGATCAAGTATAGGATCAAGTGAGTTGACATCTGCTGCAAGTATCCCT
>JAPLZS010000157.1 GCA_026394915.1 Candidatus Woesearchaeota archaeon
GTTGCCGATGAACATTCCCAGGAAAACAAGGAACAACCATGGGAATACCTGGTAAATATCGAGTGTTGAGACAGGATAATTGAAGCCGAGCCAGACAAGCCATGGAAAGCCCAGTGTTGTATTATTGATATAAAAGCTCAATAGCAATGATGCAATGCTGAGCAGAAGGTTGAAGAGAGTGAATCTTATGAAAGGCGTTGCAATTATTATCGCAATGCCTATGAAATGCAGTATGCCGAAGAACACAAAAGAGTCAGGCATGAATATGTATGAGAATGAAGTTATGATGAGGCCAAGCCCGAATATCCTTGCTCCTCTCAGCAGGAATTTTTTAGGATAAACTCCTTTATATTCTGCAGTCCTCCAATAACTCAAAGTGAGGCTGATTCCCACAATGAAGATAAAAAGGCTTCCTGTAATCTTTTGGAATATGCCCCAGAAACCCATGCTTGAATAAAGGTCTGCATTTGACAGGTTGAAATAAGTGAGATCCCACATAAAGTGGAAGATTATCATCATGATTATGGCGATGCCACGGAGGAAGTCGATTTCTGATATCCTATTTGACTGAGTTTTAGGCATACACAATCCTCAGTTTATTGTTTTTAAATAGTTTTCCACAGAAAACCTTAAAAACTCAGTAAGAGATAGCAGTGTTATGGATATAAAAGTGTATAATAAAGCATTGAACAAGGATGTTGCTGACAATCTGATTAAATTGATCAAATCTAGGACCGGTCTTGAGAATGTGGATGATTCTCTTTGCGAGAAGAAGATAACAGAGTTCCTCAAGAGCAACAGGAAAGCCCTTCAGAAGCTGAGCAGTGCAGAAAATTTCAAGAGAATATCAAGGTCAAAGGAAGTTGATTCTGTTGTGAAGTATGCGAGGTCAAGGCTTAGGCCTATGTATGGGCTTTTCCTCAACAAGGATACAAGTAAGATAAAAGAAATGCTGAAAAAAGGCGAAAATGGGATAAATGACGTACTTTTCATGCATGTCTCATCAGGAGAGAGGATGAAATTCTATGAGGAGTTCTATAAAAGGATGTTTGAGGTCACAGGAAAGCCAGAGTCAATAATAGACATTGCCTGCGGGTTAAATCCAATGTCATTTGAAATGATGAACATCCCGAAGAAGACAAGATACATTGCGCTGGAGCTCAACCAGAATGACGCAGACAACATAAACCAGTTCTTCAGCATCTGGAAGATAGATGGAGAGGCTTTCAAGCATGACATAACAAAAGAGCCCATTAGATACAAGGCAGACATTGCATTTGCATTCAAGATATTTGATATAATTGACAGCAAGATTGTGGAAAGGATAATAGATGAGCTTGATGTGAAATGGATTGCAGCAAGCTTCTCAACAAAGACAGTATCAAGGAGCAATATGAGGTTCAAGCGAAGGGCCGGATTCCAGAAGATGCTGAGGAGACTGGGCCTGAAGTATCAGACTATCGATTTTGAGAATGAGATTGTGTATTTGATAGAGAAAGTATAGCATGGAAAACACCAACTCCAACCCAAAAGCAGAAGAGATCGTCTTCAAGGAGAAGTTCATAGAGAGGTATTCAAAACTCACTGA
>JAPLZS010000077.1 GCA_026394915.1 Candidatus Woesearchaeota archaeon
ATTGATTCCTGCCACCCCTTTATTGCAATCCTGTTGTCCTTTGCATCAAGCGCAGCAATCACTTTTTTCCTGCCCACTGCCCTTTCAAGGTTGTAGAGAAATGGGGTGTTAAGGCCAGTCGTATCAAACGCAGATGTGCCTACTATCACTTTCTTTGCGCCGATATCAATGAGCCTCTTTGCATAATCTTCATCCCTCACCCCTCCGCCGACTCTTGCTTCAACTGTTTTGAGGATCTCCTCTATCGCTTTCAGGTTGTTTCCTCTGCCTTTTGCAGCATCAAGGTCTATCACATTTATTGTCAGGCCTGCATCTGCGAAGATCTTTGCCATGTCCTGATAGCTGTTGGCAATCTTATCTATGCCTTTTTCCTGGCCGCGCACAAGCTGCACGACCTCTCCATTCTGGAGATCGATACACGGATATATCATTTTCATCTTCCTCCATAGCTCTCGCTACATTTTGTTTTATTTTGTTTAGTCTTTCATCTATCTCAAAATGAAAAAATTGCTTAGTTCTCAGAAAAGCCCGGATAATCTTTTTCAGGAGTTTTCCGTCGTGCAGAATGTTTGTTTTTAGTAAATAAGCTAGCTACAGCTAGCAATGGAAGAATGCAAGAAGAATATTGGAGCGTTGGCTAAATAAAACTGAGAATCTTTCTCTAACCGTGAATAAAATCACTTTTAGCCATTTTTGCTCACTGAAATCAGTATGCTTATAGAATTTATAAACCTTTCTATTTCTTCATTTTTCCCTTTCTCTTCTTCAATATCTTCACCAGATGCCAGACATAATATCCAAAGGCTGCCAAAAGCAGGGCAACAACCACATAATCAAGCATGCTCGAATATTTGTGTATCAGGATATAATTCTTTCCGAGATAATAGCCGGCAACGACAAGAATCGTGTTCCACATAGTTGCGCCGACAAGAGTATAAACGCTGAATTTCTTTATGTTCATCTTTCCGATGCCGGCAGGCAATGAGATCAGATGCCTTATTACAGGAACAAACCTGCTGATGAAGATTGTCTTGTCACCATATCTCCTGAACCACACTTCTGTCCATCTCAGCCTGTCTTCATCAAGCAGGACATAATGGCCCACTTTCTTTATAAGAGGTATGCCGCCGTAATACCCCAGTCCATATGAGAAAAGGCTTCCGAGCAGGCTTGCAATGCCTGTCAATACAACGACCCAGAAGAAGTTCATATTTCCCTGGGCAATCAGGTATCCTGCAAACGGCATCACGACTTCAGAGGGGATAGGCATCATCGTGCTCTCAAGGAACATGAATATCATGAGTCCGAGATATCCTATAGAAAGCATTATTGAATTTATTGACCCTATGAGCCGCTCTATCATTAGTTCACCTTCTTATTATCTTTATTTTTTACCTGATTTGCTCTCTTTCTTTTTCTCTTTGCTCTTCTTCTCGTACAGCTCATTCGCTTCCCTGAGCTTCTCATGGTCGCCTATGTCAAACCATTCTCCCTCAAAGACAAATCCGTAGACATGCCTCACTGTGTGCAGCCATTCGATCAATCTGCCGGGAGCATCTGGATTCTTTCCAAGCCTTAAGTACTGGTCAATATAATGCAAGTCTTTCTTCGGATAAAGATAAAGGCATATTGCAATCAATGTTGATTTCGGCTTCTCAGGCTTTTCGACAAATCCGATGAGTTTCTCATTTCCGTCTATCTCCACAACGCCGAATCTCTTTGCGAGATCATGGTGCTTCACATCATGCAGCACAACAACAGGCTCATTCTTGTCATAGAAGAAATCAACCACATCCTGGATATTGAATTCAAAGAGATTGTCTCCGCCTATCACAATAAGGTCATCATTGATTTTTTCCTTTTCGATCACAAACTTCATGTCGCCTATTGCGCCTTTCCTGTCATGCTCGCTCATCGTGCCGTCATTTATCACTTCAATCCTCTTCTTTGTGACGTGTTGATAAATCTCTGCCCAATCCTCGAAATTCCTGAAGAATCTGTTGTTTGTGACAATATACACGACATCAATGGCATCGACTGGCTCTATCCTCTCCATTATATAGTTGAGCATGGGCTTTCCTGCGACAGGCAATAGCGGTTTCGGATTATCCTTTGTCAATGGATATAGTCTTGTCGCATAGCCTGCTGCGAGTATCAATGCTTTCATCTTAACAACCTCGAATGGATATTGACCTTACCTTCTCTTTTATATAATCATCCATTATTAAATTCTTTGTGAATTCAGCAGGGTTACTGAAATCCCTCTTCACATTCGCATACACTTTTCC
>JAPLZS010000152.1:0-784 GCA_026394915.1 Candidatus Woesearchaeota archaeon
GCAGATACAGAACAATGGAACAGGCAATAACACCCCTCCTTATTCATATTTATGGGATTTTGGAGACAATGCCGGTTCAAGCACATCAGCAACAAATATAATTTCAGATTCAAAGGAACATGTTTACTCAGCAGCTGGCAGCTATAACATAAAGCTGAGAGTTATCAATAGTTATGGTGTTTCAGCAACTGTACATAACCTGATATCAGTTACAGATAGGCCGCAGGTAAACCCTCCATCAGGAGGCGGCGGAGGCAACGGCCACAGCAGCGGCGGAGTTGTAACCGGCGGAGGAAGCAGCGGAAGCCTGCTTTCAGACACCTACACATGCCTCGGCAACAGGAACATCATAGTGACTCCGAATGACAAGATGCTGATAAATTACAAGGGAACAAACTACACATTGTTTGTCAAGGACATACTCACAAACTCAGTGCTTGTCAAGGTCTATCCCATCCCAAGCAGGAATCTGCAGGTCACAAAAGGGGATTCAAAGTCATTTGACCTTGACTGGAATAACATGAATGACTTCACGCTGAATGTATATTCAACAAAGCCTAATCTGAACGCAAACATAAGCTGTGATATAATCCCAGAGAAAGCAGCTCCAGTGGAGAAGCTGAAAGAAGAGCCGAAGACAATCCCTGAGATAATCAACAATATCAAGGAAGGTATATTGAGCATAGCAAGCGAGATAGTGCCAAAGGAAAAGGCATCCCCTATAGTCGGCTCAGTGCTCGCCCTTGCAATAATCATGATAGGCCTCTTGTCCTACTCTATATAC
>JAPLZS010000152.1:804-1526 GCA_026394915.1 Candidatus Woesearchaeota archaeon
TTATATTTTACAATAATCTACAAAGATGCACTGCATCTTTGAGGTTCTGAAAAGGCTGATTGCTTTTTCATAACTTACAAACGCTCTGGCGTTTGAAGTTCTGCGGACATTCTGTCCGCATAACCTTTAAATATACCCCTATTTTGCTCATTATATATAAGGGCCCATAGTCTAGTGGTTATGATGTCACCTTGACATGGTGGAGGTCGCCGGTTCGACTCCGGCTGGGCCCATTAAATAAAGAAAAAACATGATTATTCTTGCATCCATTCTTACACCGTAACATTTATAAACCGCCCCTAAATTCCAATATATGTGGTTTAATATGTCAAAAATAAGAAAATTTTGCGCTTATAGGAGACTTGAAAGAGCATACACCAGAAGGTCTAAGTTCACAAAAAAAGCATATGTAAAGGCAAACCCTTCAATAAAGATAGTAAGGTTTGAGATGGGCGATCCAAGGAAAAAATTTGATTATACCCTCAATCTTGCATCAAAGACAGATCTCCAGATAAGGCATGATTCAATAGAGTCTGCAAGGCAGACATGCAACAAGCTTCTTGAAAGCGATGTAGGGAAGAATGATTATTTCCTTAAGATAATGATCTATCCCCATCATATCCTGAGAGAGAATCCTCTCGCAGCAGGCGCAGGAGCAGACAGGATGAGCACTGGCATGCAGAAATCCTTTGGAAAGCCAATGGGAATGGCTGCAAGAGTGA
>JAPLZS010000151.1 GCA_026394915.1 Candidatus Woesearchaeota archaeon
AACCTTCAACCTCAACATAAATCATGATCCTATGAAAGATGAGATAATGATAGAGAACGCAAAAGGAAGGATAAGGAGGCCTCTCATAGTTGTCAAGGAAGGAAGGCCTATTCTCACAGAGAAGCATGTGCAGCAGCTTGAGAAAGGAGAGATATCATTCAAGGATCTCCTTGCGCAGGGCGTGATAGAATACCTTGATGCAAGCGAGGAAGAGAATGCTTATGTTGCATTCTTCGAGGAAGACCTTACAAAGGATCACACTCATCTTGAGATAGCGCCGATAGCAGCGCTTGGCCTCTGCGCATCATTAGTACCGTTCGCAAACCACAGCCCAGGAGCAAGGATCAGCATGGGATCAAAGAACCAGAAGCAGGCGCTGGGATTGTACACCTCAAACTTCCTTGTAAGGATGGATATGGATGTGAATGTCATGCTCTCTCCTCAGATACCTGTTGTCAAGACAGTCATAAATGATGTATTCAAATATGAGAAACATCCTGCTGGACAGAACATTGTCGTAGCTATAATGAGCTTCAGGGGATATAACATGGAAGATTCTATTGTCATAAACAAGGGCTCTGTTGACAGAGGGTTCGGAAGAAGCTCTTATTACAGGCCTGCAATCGTCGAGGAATTGAGATATGCAGGAGGGCTTACAGACGAGATCTGCATACCTGACAAGGACGTCAAAGGATACAAGTCAGAGAAGGATTACAGGTACCTTGAGGAAGACGGAATAATCTCCCCAGAAGCGGTTGTCGGAGAAGGCGACGTGGTCATAGGAAAGACATCGCCTCCGAGATTCCTGAGCAGCGTTGATGAGTACAGCCTGTCATCAGGGACAAGAAGAGAAAGCTCATTCTCAATAAAGCACGGAGAGCAGGGAATAGTCGATTTTGTCATAATCACAGAGAACGAAGAGGGAAACAAGCTGGTCCAGGTAAGATTGAGGGACCAGAGGATACCTGAGATAGGGGACAAGTTCACATCAAGGCACGGACAGAAAGGGGTGATAGGCCTTATCGTCCCTCAGGAAGACATGCCTTTCAGCGCTTCTGGAATAGTTCCAGACCTGCTGTTCTCCCCTCATGGAATACCCTCAAGAATGACGATCTCGCATCTCATCGAGCTTCTCGGCGGAAAAGTAGGAAGCCTTTCAGGAAGATATGTTGATGGAACGACATTTGATGCAGAGCCGGAAGACAAGCTGAGGAAAGAGCTCCTTTCATTGGGATTCAGGGAGAATGGGGCAGAGACTTTCTATGACGGCCAGACAGGAGAGCAATTCGAGGCAAAGATCTTTGTCGGAAACATGTTCTATCTCAAGCTCAAGCACATGGTCTCAAACAAGCTGCACGCAAGAGCAAGGGGGCCTATACAATTATTGACAAGGCAGCCTACAGAAGGAAGGGCAAAAGAAGGGGGCCTCAGATTAGGAGAGATGGAGAAGGACACATTCG
This sequence comes from Candidatus Woesearchaeota archaeon, assembly GCA_026394915.1. GTDB lineage: Archaea > Nanobdellota > Nanobdellia > Woesearchaeales > UBA12501 > WJJV01. Next base: position 1,461 of record JAPLZS010000151.1, read on the forward strand.
TGGCCCATGGAGCATCCATGCTGCTGAAGGAGAGGTTTGACTCTGACAGGACAATAGTGCCGGTGTGCGAGAGCTGCGGAACAATCGCGATCTACAATGAGTTCAAGGACACAAAGTTCTGCCCTATCTGCGGAGACAATGTGGAGATAACTGATGTGGAGATATCATATGCATTCAAGCTCATACTTGACGAGTTCAAGTCCTTGGGAATATATCCGATGATGAAGCTGAAGACAAAATATTGATCATATCATACTAATAATACGGATTATCAATTAAAAATTAGCGAATAGAAGAATATGGATAGAAGAAAATTATCTAAGAAGTGAAAAATGCCAGAAAGAGAACGATTCACATACAAGAAGGTGAGCGAGATAGACTTTGGTCTTCTGAGCCCCAAGATGATCAAGAAGATGTCAGTGGCAAAGATAGTCACGCCTGAGCTTTATGACAAGGAAGGCTATCCTGTTGACGGCGGCCTCATGGACATCAGGCTGGGAGTGATCGATCCAGGGCTTAAATGCAAGACATGCGGATCAAAGCTTAAGGAATGCATCGGACACTTCGGTTACATAGAACTGGCAAGGCCGGTCATACACATAAAATTCGTCGGACTTCTGCTCAATCTCCTGAGATGCACATGCAGGGATTGCGGAAGGATACTCATACCTAAGAACAAGATCGACAAGTACAAGGAAGAGCTTGACGAGATCGAGAGAGAGAACAGCTTTGATGCAAGGAGGAAGAGAGTGAAGGAGATAATCTCGTCACTGAAGACAATCAACAAGTGCCCCCACTGCAATGCAAGGCAGCAGAAGATAACTCTTGAGAAGCCGTACACAGTCATAGAGGGAGACAAGAGGCTTTCACCTATAGAGATAAGGTCA
>JAPLZS010000050.1 GCA_026394915.1 Candidatus Woesearchaeota archaeon
AAATCCTGCAAATTTGCTGTTAAGGTATACTTCTGTCATTGTTATCCTTCTTCATTGTTTGTCATCAATCATGCAATAATTTATGATTTATTTTGCTTGCCTAATTTTACAGGCCTATTTCACGACATTCAATCCCATTGTCTTGAGATTCTTTACAAGGTCTTCTTCAGGAGCATCTCCTGATATCTCTGCCATCAATGCAAGGTTCTTTCTCAGTCCGATATTTGTTCCTTCAGGGGTCTCAACAGGGCATAATCTTCCGATGTGCGTGGGATGCAGCCCTCTTGCCTCGAAATTCTCCTGCGATGCGCTCAATGGGCTCACGACCCTCTGGAGATGGCTGACTGTCTCCAGGAAATTAAGCCTCTGTATCCTCTGGCTGATCCCTTTCCTTGCGCCGACCCATGAGCCTGTTGCCATTGAGCTGTATATCCTTGACGTGAGCAGTTTCTCCCTTATGATGACTTTGATTGAAGGGAACTTCCCTCTCTTCACGATCCTCTGGAAATTGTAGAGAAGGTCTCCGATAAGGACCTTGAGGTTAACCCTGAAAAGGTCTGCAAGAAGATCTCCGCTGAGCTTGAGCCTCTTGTTCATATAATGATCCTTGTCATCAGTGGCTATCTCCTTGTTCGATGCGAGCATGAATTTCTTGAGCTGCTTGCATAGGTTGTATGATTTATAGATCCGGTCTTTCTGGTCAATGCCGACATGAGGGAGCAGATACTTGTCAAGTATCTCGTTCATCTTCTCAAGCCTTATCTCCTTTGACTGGGTTATGCCTATCCTCTTTGCGATATAGTCAAGAGCATCATCGACTGTCTTTATCTCTACGAATTCATACAGGTTCACGAGCAGCTCGCTGAACTGCCTTTCCTGCGACACGAACTTCACGATATCCTCGTCTTTTGTGAGGCCGAGAGCCTTCAATATGACTATGATTGGGACTCTCCTGACTCTTGTGAATGTAAGATAGAATATCCCGTCCTTCATCTTCTCGAATGTCTTTTCTGAGAACAGTCTTCCTGTGTATTCTGACACTCCGATCGACGCCTTCTCTATAAGCAGCTTGTTTGCTGCAAGATCCTCGACTGAGATGAGGACTTTCTCGCTTCCATTTATTATGAAGTATCCGCCTGGATCATCTGGATCCTCTCCATATTTTATGAGCTCTTCCCTGCTCATGCCGTTGAGATGGCAGAATTTTGATTTCAGCATTATGGGGATGCTTCCGATCTGCGTGGTGAACATCTCCCTCTGCACTCCGTTGATGTGCGCGCTTACCTCTATGAAGCACGGCGCCGCATATGTTATCTTCCTTAATCTTGCCTCGATAGGATATATGTTCTTCTTTGATCCGTCTGCCTCGGTTATTGTAGGCTTCTCGACCCATATCTTGTCGAATTTTATCTTGAACTCATCGACATTATGCGGGATTATGGTCGGTACTATCTCCTTGTTCTCCTCTATTATCAGCTGAAGCTCATTCTCCAGGAAATTGTTGAATGATTCTATGTTAGAATTTACGATGCTGTGCTCCTCAAAATATTTCTTTATGAGTATTGATGATCTCCTATTCATCGAGCACCGCCCTGTAGAAGACTGATTCGCCTGAAGTATAGCTCTTCCTTGTTATCTTTATCATGTCGCCATGAGAGACATCAAGGTGGCTTATTGCAGGATCCTTCTTCAGTATCTTCGGGAATTCCCTTACAGAAGAATTGTATTTCTCAAGCAATTCCTTTTTCTCTTTCTCGCTGAGCTTGGAATGCTTAGGAACAAGCGCATGCTTTGAAACATCTATGTTTGATTTAGCCAAATTTACACTCTCACTGATTTTTGTTCTCTCTGTCTATCCCCGCTATTCGATCTTTGAGCTTTCTCGTCGACGTTTTTCGACATCTTGAAAATAACGGGCCTGGCGGGATTTGAACCCGTGACCACTTGATGTCTGCTCATTCTCCTGATTAAAAGTTTCACCATGATCTGATTACCGGGATAATGGTAATATTCAAGTGCTCTACCAGGCTGAGCTACAGGCCCAACGCCCCGGCCGGGAAATTCCACAGCAAAAGACATATAGAGCCCGTTTAGAGCCCATTTTTGTTTTCTGGGTTGTCTTAAGCCGTTTTTGAACCCGGGTCGGAACCGTGACAGGGTTCCATGCTAGGCCACTACACTACCAGGGCATTTTAGCGTGAAAATGGCGGAAATCTATTTATAAGCTATGAATAGGTCATTTAAAACTCTATTTGCTTATAGAAAGATTGCAGGGCCATATGGCCGGAAAAATTTCTTGGTATATAAAGTTTACGATATTTTCTGTATATAAATAGTATACTGACAATTTTTATTGAAGAGTTATATTTGGATGAAAGATGCAATAAAAATGGATCCCCCCACCCAGACTCGAACCGGGAACCTCACGGTCACAGCTGAGCTCTTTTTCATCCTGTCCGTCGTCGGAAAGTCGAAGACTATCTACAGCCGTGCGCTCTAACCATTGAGCTATGGAGGGAAAATAAAATATGCCTGTCATATCCTATGATATTCAAAAAGATAGGTATATGTTTATAAATTTTTTTGAAAAAGAGATTTGCGTCCTCCAGAATATTGTTTTTGTCACGTAACTGTCATAAATTTACTATTTAAGAATAGAAAAAACAGAAAAATATAAATAGTAAGATATATATCTACAAAATATTAAAATATAAAAGGTGATATAATGAAAAGGATAGTTAAGTTTTTATTTTTTGCCCTCGTTCTTGTATCTCTTGCTGCTCTTGCAGGATGCTATAAGCAGAGCGCATCAGACCAAGGTGCAGGAGAGGCACAGGTGTCTTATGTAGGAGAGGATGTAAGCGCTGCAGCAGATAATGTAAGCGTAGACAGCACAAGCGAAGCAGCACAGGCAGCGCCAGAGAAGAATTCAGAACCGGCTGCAGCAACAGCAGTGCCAGAGACAACTGAGGTGAAGGCAGCAGCATCTTCATCATCAGACATAACTGTCTTTGAGGGGGATCCAGTCCAACTCAAGGTAAAGGGAAGCGACCCTGACGGAGATACTGTAACATATACATTCAGCGCACCTTTTGACAGCAATGGCAAATGGCAGACAAAGGTCGGAAACGCTGGAGACTATCTTGTGACAGTGACTGCATCTGACGGAAAGACCCAGACAGCAAAGACAGTAAAGATAAAGGTGGTGACAAAAAACAATCCTCCTGTCATCGAGAAGATCGCAGACATAACTGCGAAAGAAGGGGATACTGTCTCATTGAGCCCTAAAGTGCTTGATCCAGAAGGGGATCCTGTCACAATAAAATATTCAGGCTGGATGACCTCAAACACAAAGACAACTGGCTATAATGACGCAGGCTCATACACTGTGACTGTGACAGCAAGCGACGGAAAGCTTGAGACAAGCCAGAACGTTAAGGTGACTGTCCAGGATGTGAACAGAGGCCCTGAGTTCGAGATAACTGTGCAGTAAGAAGATATATTTTTTATTTTTCTTTTTTTATTCTTTTATTTCTTATATTTTAATGATAGAAGAATAAGATAAATAATTCTTGAATATTTGCTTAATTTGAATGATTATTCTCGATCTGGGGTGGCCATATTTTGACTAATATACGCTTTAACTTCTTCAACTTTAGGATTAGGAATAGTCAAAAAAACTCTTTGATAGTCTTGACCAGTTAGCTCCTTAACCAGTTCATAATCTTTTCTAGAAGGAGGAATTATCATGCCAATAGGGAAATGATTTGCCTCTCCATTTTTCTGGATATATTCCGTCATGAATTTTAAAGCCCATTCTCTGGCTTTTTCTGCAGATTCAAATTCAATTAAACTTTTTTCTCGAACCTTATCAAATTCTGATTCTCCAATACGCTCTCTTTTCAATGCTTCTTCTGCAGTTATAATTTCTAAGCTCATTTTATGATTAGATAATATCAATTATTTATAAATCTTTTCATTAGTCACTACTCAAAGATAGATATGATATTGAACCAACTATTCTTTTTCAGACGTGGATCTATTTGTTTAAGTATCATTTATTGAATTTATCTAAATCCTACTCAGATAAAAAATGCAGAATCACGCCTTCCCAACCACGCTCAGCCTGTTCGACCTTACCTTGTATTTCCTGTTGTTTATCTCCATGAAGGCCACAGTCGGAGCAAGAGAAATGCCTCCAAGTATGGTCAATCTTGACTTGATATAATATGATATGACTCTCTCCTCTTTTGGATCCATGTCCAGCTTCCATTCAAGGGCAATGCCTTTCTTTGTGTTGATTACCCTGTTCGGCGCTATTGTGCCTGATGAATCCTTTTTCTCCTTGTCAACCTGTGCCATATGAGGTATCATGTCAACTATCCTTATGCCCCTTATCTTCTGATCTTTCCTGTTCTTCAGGGATATTATTATCTTAACCTCGCTTATCCCTCCCTGGTGCATCCTGACCTCATCGCAGTCCTTTATTATGCTAATCGGATCCCTTATGTAGATATATAACACTGCAAAGAGCAAGATTGCAATCAATGAGTAGAACAAAGGCCTGTAATCAGTGTCTATCTTTATCTCGCTGCTCTCATCAGGGGCAAGCTTGACATCCCATGCAAAATAATCCTTTCCATTCTTGTTTATCCTGTTTGAATCAGGAGATGTCTTTGTGAACAAGAGGTCTGTGAGCCTCCTGGTGACCATGAATGTCTGCTGCTCCTCGACATTGTCCTTATTTGTCAGGGTTATGTAAGTAATCTCCCTCAAAAATGAATTGTCTGTCCTCTCTTCCTGGTTGAAAGGCATCCTGTACGCGACTATCTCTATCGGAGTTGTTGCCCTGTATTTTACATTGGAGCCCTCTGTCACAGTTATTGTGAGAGTGTCTATTGTCGGCTTTGTGTTCTCATCAAATGCGACTGTAAAATCAACTGCCTTGCTGCTCTTCGGCTCAAGCTCTACAAATGCCTCTTTTGTGAAAAGCGCGCTGTCAAGATTTATCTTGAGGCTCTTTATGTCCTTGTAATTGTTGTTGAAGAGATTTACCTTGAATGAATAGATGTTCCTTGGATCGATGAATCTCGGGACAGTATATGTTGCGTTTATGTCAGACTCATATGGGATCACATCAGGTGGAAGGAGGAAAACATCAAAGAAGGCAGATGATTTCAGCCCGCCATTGATAGATTTAACATCAAGCTCGACTGAATATGGTTTTGCCCTGTTTGGGACAAGGTTCTTGTCTGTTATCAGGATCCTTGTCTTTGCAGTTTCTCCTGGCCAGATGGTCATTCCGGTTGTGTAATCATAAGTTGATTCTGTGATTACGCTCCATTCAACTCCCTCTTCTTTTGTGGAAATGATGAACACATCATTAGCATCTCCTTTGTTTGTCACATAGACGTCGAACATGGCCCACTCACCGCTCATTATCCTATTCTTTATCGGAACAACGTTTATTGAGATTTTAGAATTGTCATCCTGCGAATGGCAGATTGGAATGATAAGAAGCAGTACTAAAGCTAGTCCCAACAAAAACCTTTTTTGCATAGGTTATCACCTTTTATATATGACACTATATAATACTACTATTTAAATCTTTTTATTAAGGTTGACATATGAAAAAACAGGGAAAAAAGTTAATATTTATAAATCTGGCAGATATACTGCGCTGAGATGGATGTACGAAAAAAGAGATTTAGCTATTTATTGCTATTTGCTTTATCTATAGTGCTTTATGCAGATATTGTGTATGCTGCTCCGCTTGACATATTATTGCAGCCTCTTGCTAAGTTCAATATCGCTGCATTGTACCAATCATATGGATATGTGATAGACTGCGCGCTTTATTTCATGATCCTTATCGGAGCTGCACAGATCGGCCTGAAAAAGCAGTTCAGCTCAGATGCAAAAGCAGGCAAGATGATAATTGTCGGCGTAGGATTGTCTCTTGCAATATCTATCTGTGTCTGGGAAGCAAAGAGCGGATTCAGATTAGGAAATTTCTGGCCTCTTGCACTCATTATTGTTCTGATGACATTCAGTTTTGCATTTTATAATTTTGTCAGGGCAATAAGCAACCTGAACAAAGGGATGGTACTTCTTGCCTTTGCATTCATGTTCTATTTCATGCAGGGCATGGTACCTAGCCTTGCAGCATGGTTCAATGGAAATCCAAATGA
>JAPLZS010000191.1:0-6570 GCA_026394915.1 Candidatus Woesearchaeota archaeon
ATGTCAAGGAATGCATCCTTTATCTGCTGAAGGAGCTTGTCTTGCTCCTCTTCATAGAATTGGCCTGCGACGATCGGGATGCGGATCATGGACTTAGATAAGGCCTTGTTGTTTAAAAAGGTTTTCTGTTTGTTTTCCGGCTGATATTTAAACGCTTCCGGAGATATTCCATTTTATCTAGATATTGTCCGGAAATTTCTGGGAAAGGCTTAAAAAAGATTCAATCTTCTTACAATTCAAGAGATCCTGACAGAAAGCTTTAAATATACCGAGGTATACCAATGTATACTATGAGCACAACAACAATAAAGATCCACGAAGAGACCAAGTCTGAGCTTGACATGTTCAGGGAATACAAGAACGAGAGCTATGACGAGGTAATAAGGAAAGTGATATTCGTGGCAAAGAAAAGCAGGAAAGAACCAAAACTAAGCCAGGAGACTCTGAAAGCTATAGATGCGGCCAGGGAAAGGATGAAGAAAGGAGAGTTCTATACTGCAGCCGATGTCAGGAAAAGGCTAGGTTTATGATTGTATTTGACAAAGAAGCGACCCACTTTCTTGAAAAACTGCCGAAAGAAATTAGCAAGAGAATATTTAACAAGATAATGTCCACAGAGGCCAATCCATACCATTTCTTCGAAAGGCTTGAAGACAGGAAAGAATACAAGCTGAGAGTGGGTGATTATAGGGTCATTGCAGACATAGAGAATGGCACAATCCTGGTGAGATTCATAGGCCACAGGAAGAATGTGTATGAGTAGAGGTGAGCGAGGCGGGGTGAAAGTTATTTCATGCTATGTATATATGATTTCAAAAATGGGATATACCCTACAGAAAAGAAAATAAATCCCAAAACTAAAAGAACAATAGTCATTATATTAGTATCTTTAAGGTTGGACATAATAAAGTTACTTTGTCCTGCCCTCATCTTATCCAAACTATCAGATAATAGTGAAATATCATTTTCTGATAGATTTAAACTTTTTATGAAGGAGGAATCATCTTTTATTGAATCTGATAATTTATCAAGACTCCCATACGAGAAATATGTGTTGCTTAAGAATAATAAAAATGCAGCTACCATCAATCCAATACCTATACTCATATGAAGTTTATGAGGATTTTCATAATTTATTGACCACATTATAATATCTTAGTCATATGGTTATATAAATAACGAGTATCTAGCAAAATATTTATATACACTTCTATTATGATATTGTTATATGAATAAAAAAGCTCAACAATTAGGTGTAATATCTGGAGGAATAGCCACTCTTGGTGTTATTTTTATGGTAGTTGGGGCCCTTTTAAATTGGACTTGGTTAATTTATGTAGGGGTTGTTTTGTTGATATGCGGAATAGTCGCATACAAATTTATGGGAGTCTAAAATAATAAAAAGAATTAATTCAGAGGTGAATTATTATGCCACAATTTAGTTTTTCATTGCCAAAACCAACACATAATATGTTTGGAAAGAAGATTAGCAGAAGAAAAGCATTCAAAACACAAACCAAGAAAAAGGAATGGATGAAAGCGGGGGGTCACAATCCTGATAATTGGAGAAAGGGATTCATCAGAACATCAAAATGTAGGCATTGTCCCCAGATATTACATTGGGGAGATAGAAGTTATGAATTTGATCATAAAAATAATAACAATTCAAATAATTCTCAAGGAAACTGTTTTTTAGTATGTAGAGTTTGCCATGGCAAAGCTACTGTCGTAAAGAAGAAGAAAGTAAGAGATAAATATACTGGAATGATAGTTGGACATAAAACAATTAAGAAAAAAGTAGGATATAAAAAACAAAAGAAAAGGAAGACTACCAAAAAGAGAGTTACCAGACGAAAACCTTCAAATCCTTTTGGAATGCAACTGCAACCAAAAGTACCTAAAGGATTTTGGTAATTTATCTTCTCTTTTTCTTTTTAGTGCTATAAAAGCAGACGCTTTCCCCACTTGATGTTTTAAAGTTTACACGTTTTGCCATATTCTCTTATAAAACTAATAAAATATAAAAAGTTTACGTCCCCTCTTCCCAGCTGCCGAGGTACTTTATCTGCTCTGGGGTGAGGTCGTCAATGTGGATGCCCATTGCAGCAAGCTGGATTCATTCTTCTCGGAAATCTTGCGGACTCTCCGGAAGCCTCTCAGTGGACACTGGACATGCCGACGTAAGCTATATAAACCTGTCTGCATTCCTTTTTAGCATGGAACAAGAGAAGGCATTGGCAGTATTCGAAGGCAAGAATATAAGGAGAATCTGGCACAATGAAGAGTGGTGGTTCTCTATCTTCGATATCATTGAAATTCTTACAGGCAGTAGTGACCCAAAACAGTATATAAAAAAGATGCGACAAAGAGACCTTGCCCTTGATTCCAACTGGGGTACAATTTGTACCCCCCTTGAACTTACGGCTTTGGATGGCAAGAAAAGAGAAGTCAATTGCGTAAACACAGAAGGCGCTTTCAGGATAATCCAATCTATCCCTTCGCCAAAAGCAGAGCCTTTCAAGCTATGGCTTGCCAAAGTCGGCTATGAAAGAGTTCAGGAGATAGAAAATCCAGAGTTAGCTCAAAAAAGGATGAAAGAGATCTATAAACAGAAGGGATACTCAGACGAATGGATTGAGAAAAGAGTGAGGGGAATAGCAATAAGGGATGAACTCACAGATGAATGGAAAAAGAGAGATGTGAAGACTGAAAAAGAATATGCTATCCTGACATCAGAGATCTCAAAGGCAACTTTTGGGATGACGCCCAGCGAATACAAGGAATTCAAAGGCTTGAAAAAAGAGAATCTCAGGGACCATATGGATGATCTTGAGCTTATATTCAACATGCTCGGTGAGGCTTCTACAACAAAGATTGCAAGAGGAAAAGATGCGCAGGGATTTCCTGAAAACAAGGATGCTGCGAAAAAGGGCGGAAAGATAGCAGGCGATGCAAGAAGAAATCTTGAGATTGAATCAGGCAGCAACGTGGTCACGCCTGAAAATTATCTTGATGAACCAGAATCTCAGAAAAGAAAAAGATTGAAGGACAGCAGTAATATAAGAAAAAAAGAAAAATAAGAGATAGTTCTATGTCCCCTCTTCCCAACTACCAAGATATTTGATTTGTTCTGGGGTGAGGTCGTCAATGTGGATGCCCATTGCGGCCAGTTGCAGGCCTGCAATGCCGTCGTCAATCTCCTCAGGCAGCTGTATCACAGACACTGGAAGCTTTCCCTTGTTCTTCACGCAGTATTCGACAGCCAATGCCTGGCCGCAGAATGATGTTGACATGACTTCAGAAGGATGGCCTTCAGCAGCAGCCAGATTCACAAGCCTTCCTTCTCCGCAGACAAAGATCTTCTTGCCGTGCAACACATACTCGTCAAGGAAAGGCCTTACTCTTCGTTCAGAAGATGCAATCCCCTTCAGCCCTTTCAGATCTATCTCAATATCAAAGTGGCCTGAGTTTGCAAGTATTGTGCCGTTCTTCATGTTCTTCATGTGTTCAGTTCGTATCACATGCTTGTTTCCAGTCAGTGTGCAGAAGATATCACCTATCTTGCAGGCATCTTCCATCTTCATCACCCTGAATCCGTCATAAGCAGCTTGTAAAGCGCAGAAATTATCAACCTCTGTGACAATCACATTTGCGCCAAAACCCTTTGCTCTGAGAGCAAACCCTTTTCCGCAGCTTCCATAACCAAGAACAACAACATTCTTTCCTGCAAAGAGTATGTTTGTCGCCCTTATTATGCCATCCATCGTCGATTGCCCAGTGCCGTAATAATTGTCAAGAAGATGCTTTGTCTTGTTGTCATTGACAGCAATCATCGGATATTTCAAGGCTTTGTCCTTCTCCATTGCCTTCAATCTTATTATTCCTGTTGTTGTCTCTTCGCATCCGCCGATTATGTTTGGTATCAGTTCCTTGTGGTTCTTGTGTATCTCAGAGACAAGATCGCAGCCATCATCGATTGTGATGTTAGGATTGAATGCAACGACATTCTTGAGATATCTGTAATAATCCTCATTGTTCTCTCCTTTGTAGCCCCAGACCTTCACTCCTTCTTTTGCAAGAGCAGCAGCGACATCATCCTGTGTAGAAAGCGGGTTGCAGCCGGTTATAGCAACTTCAGCGCCGCCAGCAAGCAAAGTCCTTACAAGGACAGCTGTCTCTTTTGTGACATGCAGTGCCATCCCGACTCTTACACCCTTCAAAGGCTTCTCTTTCTCGAATCTTTTCTTGATCTGCATCAAAGCAGCCATATGGCTTTCAGCTATCTCTATGTTCATGAATCCCTGATTTGCGAGATTCATATCCTTTACTTCAAAATTGTCCCCCTTGTCCATGATATCACCCAAAGAAGCCATATTGCTGGATGTTTATATAATTTTCCTGGTTATTTCCGGACAATGTCCGGCTTTTTTCAATAAAAACAGACAAAAAACAAAATATTTATATATATGCTGGACATTTTAGAGAATGAGAGAACAGAGAGTCATAATTTCTATGGCTCTAAGGGGTGGGAACGTTCATATGATGATTATCGCCATATGAGCTTGTTGGCGCAAGTGAACATCCCTTGGAGCTTTTTAATATGGAGCTAGACGACAAAGACCATGCAATAATATCATTGCTGAAAGAGAACTCAAGATACTCTGTGAGGGAAATCGCCAAGAAGACAGGCATAAGGCCCTCAACAGTGCATGAGAGGATAAAGAAGCTCATAAGAGACAGGATAATAGAGAAATTCACATTAAAGCTGAACAACAAGGCAATCGGAGAGAACTTCATAGTATTCATGCTCGTTGCAGGAAAGCCCACAGAGTATGTGGGGAATGCCCTGCTCAATCACAAGAACATAAAAGAGGTGTTCGGCATTACAGGAGAGTATGACATGATATTCAAGCTGAAGTTCAGGGATGTCGAGGAATTCAATGAATATATAATAAATTTCAGGAAGATAAACAGGAACGTGATAAAGACATTGACTATGGTCGTCACAACTACATTGAAAGAAGAGATCTAACTGAAAAGATGGCTGAAGAAAAGCATCATCTTCTGGAAAACAGTCAGATCAGCAAGAGAGATGGACATTTTTTCTGAATCATTGAACTTTTTTATGTTCTTATCCTTATAGGAAACAGATATGGAGAAATTATTGCTGCCTTCATCAAGCTGCCTTCCCTCCATCCCAAAATCAATCAATATGTCCTTGTCTGCCTCTTTGTAGTCATACTCTTTTATCATTCTTGGACCAGACAGAACAATCTTCACGTCCTGCGGATATGAAACAGAGATCTTATTTAGCCTGAAAGTCATGTTGAACTTGTCATCATACTTGACAGATAAAGGAAACTCTATATCAGAGATATCAAGCAGAGGCTCGTCAAGCCCTGTAAAGGATATCTCCTCTGTCCTTGAGATCTGGTCATTTGTCATGCTAAGATTCAGGCTGTTCTTTCCGGGAGTTATCTTCCGCACAGTGAAATTGACAAGTTTCTCCTGTGTTATGCCGATGTTCAGTTCGCCGCAATCATCTTCAAGGCAGACTTTAAGCCCTTTAAAGAATATGTTCCCCCTGTTCTTGAGATCACACTGAAGCACCGGCTTTTCATAAGTATAATAATCATCCTTGCTTAGGTTGCAGCTGAGCTCAAGATTCTTTGAATATGCGCCTTCTGAATCCTCATTCATCAAAGAGACAGTTCTGTTTACCTCCTCAAGAGAATAGCTCTCTGCCTCTGCAACAGAGGTGAATGTCGTCATTGCTGTCGTATTCTCAAGATCATAGACCTCTATCGGGAATGTGTAGATATAATCATTATTCAAATCAGGATCAACCTGTATCAGCCATTGAAGTTCTCTTACTTCGCCGGGCCTCAGAAGAAGATGCTTTGATGCAGAATCAATGATATTTATCCTGTTGGTATTTGAGATGAATATGTCTCTTGAGACATAATAATCCCTTAAGTTGGTTATCGAGGCAGTTACAAGGTCGTATGAACCGAAATTGACATTGTCATTGAGAACCTCCACATTCATCTCTATATCAGGATCTGCAGGCTCTCCTATCTCGACAACATCGACTTTTGTATTCAGGTCCTCGACATTGACATTTACGCTGCTGCTTGCTCTCCATTGGTAAGTTGATGTGATCTTCCCTGCATCATTGGAAACTTTATTGACTATATGGGTAGGATCCACCCACCCATATTCTCCATAAGTCACATCATAAGGCACCCATCCATAGCCAGGGAAATATACCTCTGCCCATCCATGCGGCCCCCACTTGTTATCGAAGAGAGGCGAGTTTGTGTATGAGATGCCTGCAACGAACCGAGCAGGTATTCCAAGGGACCTCAGCATGGATATAAAGAGAGAGGTTATCTCGTCGCACACCCCTTCCCTGTTTGTCATCACCCAGCTTGATTTCTGCGAAGCCTCTGCTGTCAATGTCTCTAATGTGTATTTTACGTTGCTGTTCACCCAGAACGCAGCTGCGTCTACAACCTCGACTTCATCATCCTTTCCAGATGCCAGCTCAGAGGCCTTGTTTATGATGTC
>JAPLZS010000191.1:6627-7593 GCA_026394915.1 Candidatus Woesearchaeota archaeon
GGGCAGATCATCAACCCTTACTCTTGAGAACATCAACAAAGAAAGATTCTTGTTCTTCGGGCTTCTCCATTCAAACAATGCGCTTTCTCCGGATACCTCTGCATTTGGGCTGAAATTGGTGATTAATATATCCTGATTCCTCCTCTCTTTTGGGAAGAAGGAGATGTTTGCGCTGATGAAATCTATATCAGGAATATTGCTGGCAGAGATTATATGAAGGTTTGCGGATAATCTCGTGTCAAGCACAATGTAGCTGCTGTCATAGAACCACATGTCATTAGCATGGCAAATCGGCAGAAGAAGAACAAATAAAACAAATGTAACCAATCTTTTCATCAATTCACTTCTTTTGCTGGCATTAAAACTAAACGACTGTACGCCGCGGCTGAGATTCAGGAACAGCCCCTCACTGAGCTGGCGAGTGAACCCGGTGGGATTTCGCTATGCTCAATCCCACGAACAGCTGCGGCTCTCCCTGCTGATTTTAACTGTACGCCGCGGCTGAGATTTGAACTCAGATATCCCGAAGGAAACAGGATTAGCAATCCTGCGCAATACCAGGTTATGCGACCGCGGCACTTTGTTCGCTCTCATACCGCACAGCAAAAACCAACTTGCCTTTTTCGTACCCTCGAGCGAAGCGAGGGGGTACTTGATGGCCGGGTCAAGGAAGAAGACCCTTGGCCTGGTTATGCGACCGCGGCATGATTATGGGGGTTAATGATATAGTTTTATAAAGGTTTTCATATGATTTAGTATATAAAAGAGTATCTAAAAAGAATATAATATGATGTTATAACCAGCAAAAACCTTATAAATGAACCCTTTTTAAGCTGGATATACAGCGAGGTAGAGCAGCTAGGAGTGCTCGTTGGGCTCATAACCCAAAGGTCGCTGGTTCAAATCCAGCCCTCGCTATTTCTTTTGATTATCTGATTAAGAGAATATGCAAGATAGAATCAGCGC
>JAPLZS010000191.1:7605-16831 GCA_026394915.1 Candidatus Woesearchaeota archaeon
TATAAGCAGTGTCTTTCTTGAAGGCCTTCTCAAGCTCGACAAGCATTGATTCATATGCCTCTCTCAATGTCCTCACAAGGTTCCAGTCATCGCTCTCTGACTCAAAGATATGTGTCGGTGCAATGACCTTGATATGAACAGAATATTTCTTCTTGCTGCCCTGCTTGCTGTGCGCCTTGACATGAACCTCGACAGAGGCCATGTTGTGCACTTTCTTCTTTATCTTGGGATAATACTCTGTAGAAATCTCATTAAGAATCTCTTTTTCATCGTCTTCCAGCTCTTTTAGTCCCTTGAATTGTATTATCTCCATAAAATCACATAGTTTCAGGTTGTTTAAATATTTTTTGGATGCGCGGTTCATCTGATTTTCAATAGATTTAAATATAATAGCGGCATAGTATTGCATATGGTTTTGATAGCAGGCGTTGAAGAGGCAGGAAGAGGACCGGTGATTGGGCCCATGGTCATGGCTGCAGTTGTCATAGAAGACAAGGACGAGCCAAAGCTGAAAGCAGCAGGAGTGAAAGACTCAAAGAAGCTAAGCCCTAGCCAGAGAAGCAGGATATTTGAAGATATCAAGAAGATAGCGAAGAGCATAAAGATAATCATAATAGATCCGGATGTGATTGATATATCTGTTGAGTCAGAGAACCATAACCTCAACTGGCTTGAGGCAGACAAAACAATAGAGATGCTCAACAGCCTGAAGCCGAAGACAGTGTTCATAGACTGCCCGAGCAACAACATCCTTGCATATTCCAATTATATAAGGACCAAACTGAGCACAAAGATGGAGATACGCGCAGAGCACAAGGCAGATGAGAGGTATCTTGTTGTAGGAGCTGCCTCAATAATCGCAAAAGTCACAAGAGATAGGGAAATAGAGAAGCTTAAAGAGAAGCTGGGCGTTGATTTCGGGTCAGGCTATCCTTCTGATCCCACAACAAAAAGGTTCATTGAGGAGAACTGGCAGAAATATCCGAAGATATTCAGGCACAGCTGGGAAACCTACAAAGAAGCGTCAAAATTCAAGATCCAGAGCAGGCTGGGAGAGTTCTGAATTATAGTTTATATTCTTAAAATCATCCGTTTTCAGCTATTTTATCGCCTTGAACTTCAAAGTCTTGTCTATCCTGCTTCCATACTTGTCTGTGCACTCCACATAATATGTGTAATCCCTGAACTGCTCAAGCTCTGGAAGATCTATCTTGAATCCGTCTTTTCCTGACCTCGGCATCTTCAGGTAAATGTTAGGATTGTCATTATAGCCGCATTGTATTCCTGCTGAGATTATGTCTCCTGAAACTCTTACACTTAACTCAGTTTTTGTCATGTTCAGCACACCTAATGGGCTTAGATCTGTTATCCTTAGCTCATCTGCCTTGGATAGCCTATACACATAGCTCTCCTGATTGATGTTCCTCGTATCATTGCCGTAATCCCTGCATTTTATGTAATAGAGACCATTGGAATCGTTGGCAGTGTCGGCATCATTGGCCCCTTCTCCTGAGTCTGTCATGTTTGCATCTGTCTGATTCGCATCTGAAGCATTATTCCCCATGCTATGATTCCCTATATCCTGCCCAGGGATTATTGTATCGACTAAAGCGCTACACACATAGCCTCCTTTCATTATATCATCAGATAATATGCATTCGCTGAAATAGCCTTCCATATCATCAAAACTTTTCTCCCCATTGGAAATTCTGCATTGTTTTTTCTCATCAAGATAGATACTGAGCTGTATCTGGGATGAATTTGTGCTGAAAGAGAGCTCATCAAGCATAGCAGCAGGAACACTGAGTTCATTTCCTATTATGCTGACGTAATCAAGAGGAGATGCATAATCTATATTCTCAGTCAGGTTATCATTGTAATCAGCATGGATTGAACTGTTGCCAGAGCCTGACAATCTTAACAAGTATTCGTCTGTTTGCAGAGGATTATCTGCGCATCTTATGAAAAAATAATTGTCATAATCAGGCAGATTTATGTCAGCAGTGCATTCATAAGTCCCTCCTGCAGCAGGGCTTGTCTCATATCCTGATACAGGGCATGAGAAAATGTTTGCCATTGACATGAAATCAGTATCATAAGAGTCATATCTGCACTCTGCCGGCTCATCAACATAAATCTTAAGCAGAGTTGAATTCACCAATGGGCTCACTCTTCCGTTATTTGCAGGATTAGCCTGGACAATCACAGGAGGCTCTGAATCAACATAATCTGCATCGACAATGAATCTTATGAATATCTGGTCCTTGTTCCTGTTTCCTGCCCTGTCTGTGCAGTCAAAGAATACATAGTATCCTCCATCATCAAACTGGGTGAGCAGAGCTCCTACAACCTCATCGATATCAGATGTCATCATGTCAAAAAGCTGGGATATGCTGTCTGCTTTCGGCTCAACCTGCTTAACAAAATCCTTTCCTGTGATCTTGTTATAGATTGACAGTCCGTTTCCGAGATTCCTTGTTATTGAATCAAGCACATTCCTGACATTATAGATCAATGCCCTTGTATTGCCTGAGGATGTCAAATTCATTGCATTGAAAAGCTTCTCAGGCACAGCCATCCTTGGGGGCATCCTTATTGTCATGTTATGGTGCGTGCTGAAGACAGCGTCTCCAAGCAGGACTGTCTGAAGGCTATAGTTGCCTATCCTTGGAGTGAGGCTCATTGTGCACTTTGTAGGCTCATCTGTCTGGATAGCGAATGTAAATGGCTTGTGAGGCTTTATAGGCTCTGCAATTGTATAACCCCAGTATGATGCAAGATAGGATCTCTCAAGAGCATATTCTTTCATTGCATTCTTATCAACATCAACATTAGGCCCGACAAAATCATTTGGATTTGCCCTCTGGCATGACGGCACCCCATCTTTCATCTCAAAAAGGCAATTGTCTCCGAGGCTCATGCACTTGTATTCAGAGCACGGCTTCTTGGGATCAGATGAGCATATGCTGCAGTCATTGAACTTTGAAGGCGCGTTCCAGAGATTGCATATCGAGAAATCAGTTATCTCTATCTTTTTCCTGTTCACAAAAGGATTTGCGTATGCGCTTGGATCAATCTTTGAAAGTTCATCAAAGAAGTTTGATATAGTGCTGACAAAAAGAGACAATGAATTCACTTTTTCCTGCACAGAGGATATTATATTTGGAGAATCTCTGTTGAATGTAAGATTCAGTTTCCATAGAGTATTGTTTGCATCAACTCCCTTGTTCAGGCCTGCAGGAGGATATGCTGAGTTATCTGCATTCTTGATTATATCTGTCTCGTAGAATCCTCCTGATGCGAGGACGTCGTTTATATTCCTGTAATTTCCGCAGTCTCCCTGCGCATAACAGTATCTTGCTGCGCTGTCAAGCCATGTCTGGGAGCAGCTCAGGCCTTCGCATTTCTTCTGCTCATTTCCCCTTAGGCAGACATCAGCACCTTCATTGTTCCAGAACCTCAGTCCTGGAGGGACCTGGGGAACGCATTTGCCATCTGTCTCAAGAGCATTGTCCCAATAACAATCCCTGTACCTGTCATCCTCGCAGCATTGTTTAGAAGTGCATTCAGAGCAGCTGTACCACCTGTTTGGCCTGCAAACTGCCTTTGAAGTATTATCTACCTCATTATCTGCATCATTTTCAGTGCAAAGTTCCTCTCTGTAATCTCTGCACTCCTCTGTATAGACTGTCCCATTCACGCAGCTTTGCTTGTATTGCCTTGAACCGACATAATCATTTCCTTTTCCTGTTATTGTATCATAGACGCACCATGATTCGCCATTCTTCCTGCCAACATCATTGCAGTCATAACAATAATCATAAAAACATTGGTCTTTTGCCTCATAAGGTATTGCGCATGAGCATCCTGCATTGGGGTTATATTCTCCCTGGAGCTCAACACATGTCAATGGATCTGTGTTCTTGAAACACATGCTGTCTGTTGTATCAATGCAGCAGCCATAATAGTTCTTCTTTGCCCCGACATACTGCCCTACAGAGGCAATTCCTTGTATTGAGAATTCAAATGTGTAATTATTTTTCCTGAGTATGTAGACAGTGTCTGGATAAGGCCTGTGTTTCTCTATCACCACATCTGCCCCATTTTCATCCATCCACTTGTCGATGTCAAAATAATCATGGGTTATCTCATCATTCAGCGCAATCTGGGAGACTGAATAAAGCCTTCCAAGAGGATAATCAAGGGTTGATGAGAAATCAGAGACCTCAATCTCAGAATCTTTCAGCTTCATGCTAACAGGATAATGGACATTCACAACAACATCGTCTTTTGCTATGCTCACCTGCACGCTCATCTCTCCTGAGGTTATGTCAGATGCAAATATCCTGAACTCGTTCAGGTTTATGCATTTTTTTAATCTTTTATCGAGTTCAGCAGACAGCTCATATTCCATCTGCTCTTTTGTGAGCATTGAATTGACGCATGTCAATGAAGGGTCAAGGCCTTCTGCATAGCACAGGTACTTTATCTTTGTCTTATTGTAAAAGAGAGAGTCAGAATCCCTTGGCGCAAGCGTTCCGCCCTGCTTGCCGAGAAGTATCAGTGGGTCATGCGCTTCTTTTTTTATGCATTCCTGCACATAAAGAGAAAGCGTCGATTCAAGCTTTGGTCCAGTCACTTCGCTCTCCTGCAGATCAAGGGGGGCTTTTCTTGAAAGCGATGAAAGATACAGAGAAGCAGAGATTATTATGAGGATTACAAGACCGATGATTATGAATGGAGTAATCTGTCCTCTACTAAAAACCCTCTTTTTTATATTCATATGCATGAAATTAACTTATATATGTATATAAAAGTTGTGCTGAAATAAAAGCAAGCCACATATAATAGTTGTGCATATTTCATATATAATAAAATCGCAACCTTTATAAATAACCCCTCTAAAACATACCTTGAACGGCCATAGTGGCGTGGTTTACATGTTCCCATTTCGAACACATCAGTCAAGCACGCCTACGTTTTCAGTTGTACTGTACTTATGTACGGGAAGCTGAGAAAGCTGTTCACCTTTTTTTAATCAGTTCTTAAATCTGATTGTTTGTTTTTTATAATTGCTTTCAATCATATTTTATTGCCTTAGAAAACTCCAAGTTTCTTCAGGTCTTTTTTCAGCTGACTTGAACTCTTGAAGAGTATTGACCTTATCCCTGCATCCTCTCCGCCTTTGACATTCCTTATCCTGTCATCTATGAACACAGATTCTTCTGGCCTTGCTTTAAGTCTCTTTAGCATCATCTGATAGATCTTTTTCTTGGGCTTCACAGTTTTTACGTCAACTGAGAAGATGCGGGCATCGAAGAAAGAATAGTTTTTCCTATGGTCATTGAACCATCTCACTCCAGCAGATTCTGCATTTGAGAGGAAACCGAGCTTGTAGCCTTTCTTTTTCAGAGCTTTTGCGAATGAAACTGTCTCTTTTTCATGATAAGACCTGCTTAATGCCTGATACCAGACTGAAGCATTAGGGATTCTTGACTTTGGAACATTGAGTCTCCTGCATATCCTTTTCCAGTGCTCTTTCTCTTTCATCTTTCCGCTCTGCACCAATGGCTCTATCTTCATGTGCTCCCTGTAAAGATCCTTTTCTGACACCCCCAATTTTTCTGCGCAATAAGAAATGAATGCATGAGTGGGATCATCAATAAGGACTCCGCCCCAGTCAAATATGACTGTGTTTATCGCATGTTTCATGGTGATGGTTTTTTCATGGTTATGTTTACCAAAATCATATCTCTATTACGACCTTTCCCTCTTTTTCGTTTATATCCTTCACGATCTTGTGATCCTTGAGCTTCTCTTTTATCTCTTTGAAAGAATATTTCTGCCTTGCCTTGATTATGCTGTCAAGCACGTCCTTCACAATCGCATAATTCTCATAGATCGCCTCTCCTTTTTTCTGGTTCTCATCTGCGTCCTTTCCCTGCTTGATCATGTTCTTCTCCTGTATCATTATTGCATTCTTTATCTTCTCATATTCCTTGCTCCTGATTTTCTCTGTCTCTGCCTTCTCTTTCACGACAGTGTGTTCTGTAAGCACGGCGTCAAATGCCTTGTTATAAGTCTCTGTCTTCTGCATCTCAAATCCCTTTTCTTTGTAGGTCTCAAGCGCAAATGGCACAATATCAATGATGTCCTCACCTTTCTTGATTATTTGCGGCTCGGAAGGATTGCTCTGCATTGTTTTCAGCGATTTGAACAATAATTTTGCATCTTTGTCAGATAATGTACCTGGATTCCTGCTCTTTTCTATCCTGCTGATCAGGCATATCTCCTCAGAATATATCCCCCCTATGCCAAGGTCTGTTGCAAGCGCTTTAACGATGTATTCCTGGCCTGATTTTTTGAGGGTTTCCCTGAACTCATCCTCATCCAGCTCAAACAGGTTATGGTCCCTTTTTGGATAAGAGTATTCTTTTCCTGATGCTATCTCCCTTTCCTTGAATTTCTGGGTGACCATAGGCGACATGATTATATTCTTGTCATCAACAAGGATTATATTCCCTATGCCGAAAAGCTCAACAACAATCTTCATCTTCTTCTCTTTTGCCTCGAATAGAAGCTCTGCAATCCTCTCAGAGCCCATCTGCCTTACTTCCTTGAGAATGGAATTGGAAAGCTTTTTCCTGAGATATGTGCAGAATCCGAATGGTGTCTGCGGGCTTTCTGACTTGTGCTCTGTCAGATGCATGAATTTGCCGGATATCCTTATTATATTCTTTCCTATGCCTGTCTTATGGAGCTGGAAAAGGATCTCTTCTTTCTTCGGCTGGTATATCTTGTCAACCTTGCTGTTTGATACAAGCTTCATCTCTTCTATAAGATAATGCAGCTCTATTGCAGAAAGTTCGCTTTTCATAAAATCGTAGGCTGGATACCCAAGACTTTAGTCTCGGGAGGAAAGCCGTCGTGGCTACCCTGGTTACATTCAATCGTTGCCTCCATTAGTTTTTTTCAACAATAAAGATTATACAAATGTTACTGCAAATACTATCAACCCAAATATCAACAAATGGTTTATATTCCAGCTTGGATGAACAAGTTTCGCTATCCCTATAGCCACCACTCCAATAAGCAACGATAAAAGCATTTTAATTGCGTTCTTCATCTGTATCCCTCCAAAATCGCTGTAATCTCAAATCAATCGGCTTATTGCGAGCCCTATAACTATTCCTGCTATTAAAGCCAGCAACATTGATACCTGCACTTCTTTAGTATGTCTATATCTGTACCAAGCATTCCAATCCCATATTTCCTTTAATTGCATCAGTTCACATCCAATTTTGTTTGTGTAAAATCTCTTATCTTCTGCTTGGAATTTCCGAATACAGAATACTCAAATACATCTTTTCCTTCCTGTTCTTGTATATATCTTCTGACTGCATCCAATGAAACATGCCCAGCAGAACCGCAATAGTATCCTATTGCTGCTGCCTTGATTTTGCAAGTGCGCAGACCTCGTCCAGCTTTGTGAAGCCGCAAATCTGCTCCTTGAATGCGTCTTCATCGACATATCCGCTAATCAGTGCAGAATCATTGTAGAAAAGGACATATCCAGGCAATGATGACTGGCCATATTTTGCCTCTCTGAATCCGATGTTCGCCTGTTCTGCGACTGAACTTATCGCGGCTTTTGCCTCTATACATCTTTCAGAACATAGAGGCGGCCTGAGGAACACTATCTCTGTATCCGGCTTTCCTATCCTCGAGAACCATCCGTTGAAGGCAGCGTATGAGATGAAGAATACAATGAGCAGGATGATTGCAATCCCGAGCACAAGCGCAAGAGTCTCGTAATCGATTGGTTTGCATGTCTTTGCTGTTCTTAGCGCTTTTGATGATTTTTTTGCATCAGGCAATCTATTTGCACTCTGCACTTTTACCTGCCTGTATCTGTAAGGCGCCATATCCCATCCCTTGCCTGTCTTATAACACTATTCTGGAATCTTATCCTGCAATCAGCGAGTCCATCATTTTCCTGAAGTCTCTCTCTTCAGAAGCCAGGTCATTTGAGTTCTCATAAGCATTTCCAATCCTGTAATATTTGCATCCGAAGATAAATGCAGGGACTCCTCCCTGCTGGCTGTATTTCCAGAACATGTTTGCGTAATCATCAGGAATCTTGCTCTCTTTTGCAGCTGTCAGTGTATTGTCTCCTGTGTCAAGCTCCCAATGGTATGCTGCTATCTTTCCTGCATCTGCATACTCTTTTGCGACAGAATCAAACGTCTTCCTGATCCAATTGCAGTGTGGGCATGTTGTTGTCGAGAACAACATCACCAAAGGCTTCCCGTTCTCCATGCATATATCCTCTGATGATACGCTGAAAGAACCCTGTTTCTGCGAGCTGTCTGGGCTGCTTAATGAACTGCCTGCAGACGGCAATTCTGAACCCTCTGTCAGGAAGATCTGCACCTCTGCATTGTTCCTTATCTGTTCCATGAACTTCTTGTTTGCAAGGTATGTTATTATCTTTGCTTTCACTTCATCGAACTTTATGAAAGTCGTGTTTGACTTAAAAAGATCCTTGTTTGAATTGTAGAAGTCCTTTGCATCCTGCTCTGTCACGCCCATGGCAGGTATTGTTGCATTCAGCAGCTTTGTTATTATCAGCCCCTCTTTCGATGTCTGCTTAAAGTCTTCATAAGTCATGTTCTGTTGCTTAAGCTGTGAATCAAGATCTTCTCTTGTCATTCCACTCATCTCTATTACGTTTGTGATCATATCCTCTGTCTCATTGCCAGAAACGGTTATTCCCTGTTTGCCTGCTTCCTGAAGCAGAAGCTTGAGAGGTATCACTGTGCTGTTGAGGAATTCCATCTCTGTAAGGCCTTGTTCCTTGTAAAGACTATACCCATATCTCATTTCTAGGGCGTTGAACTCTTTTCCCGTGATCTTCTCGCCATTGACAACAGCTACAACTCCTCCATTTGAAGGGAATATATTATTATAGAATATTATCACAAGCACAAGCACAATGAGTATTGCTACTGCTATGCCTATCCTTATCTTGCTTATCCCTTCGTCCTTCTGCTCAGATTTGGCAGCTTTTGCCTTGACTTTTACTCTCTTATGCGCCTTTGTTCGAGTCTCTTTTCGATGCACTTCTTTTGATTTATTCTCATCATCTGCTCCCATATTTTCTGTTTCTTCCATGTTTTTACCTTAAAAGATTTTCAAGCCATTCTTTAATTGAATTTTCCGGAAC
>JAPLZS010000215.1 GCA_026394915.1 Candidatus Woesearchaeota archaeon
AGGCATTGTTCATGGCAGCAAGGCCTGAGTTCGGCCCGTTCAAGAAAGAGCTTGACAGGGTGGGGAGGGAGGTTGCAGTCGGAAAAGACCTCATCAAATCACTGAATGACCTTACCTCAAGAATAAAGTCAGCAAAGCTCGAGAAGACAATCTACCTGATAATAAGCGGAATAAAATCAGGAGGAAATCTTGCGCCTCTGCTGGATAAGGCAGCGCAGGACCTGAGGGACCAGGAGATAATTGACAAGAAGATCAGGGCGAGCATAGGCATGTACAGGATATTCATATTCATCGGGATAGGCGTCGCAGCACCATTCCTCTTTGCGCTGTCATCCATAGTTGTTGAGGTGCTCACAAAATCATTTGCAGGGATGGAAACCTCTGCATCAACAGGGATGCCTATTGCACTTGGAGGCATAAGCATGCCGATAGATTTCGTGAAAACGTTCTCATTGGTGTTCATCTCAACAAGCTGCATACTTGGCTCGCTTGTGCTCGGGCTTGTCAGCAAAGGAAAAGCCAAAGAAGGCGTAAAATACATGATTCCGCTTATATTCCTTGCTGTTGCAATATTCTTTATTACGAGAATCCTAATGTCAAATGCCTTGGGAGGATTGTTTGGGTTCTGAACATTTTAGTTCTTATTCATAACTTTACCTAAAACTCCACCTTGACATCCTTCCTGTCTTCCTCTGATATCTTGAACATCTCCTTCTGAGTGAGCTTCATCATGTTTGCGATGAACATGTCAGGGAAGGACTGTATCCTTATATTGTAGTTGTTCGTGCTGTCATTGTAGAACTCTCTCCTGTCAGCAAGCTCATTCTCAATCCCGCTTATCCTTGACTGGAGCTGGATGAAATTTTCATTCGCCTTAAGATTAGGATAGTTCTCTGCGACTGCGAACAATGTCTTCAATGCGCCGCTTATCTCGCCGTCTGCCTTTGCCTTTGCAGCCATTGTCTTTGCGCCCATCATCGCTGTCCTTGCTTTTGTGAGCTCTGTGAGGACATCTTTCTCATGCTTCATATATCCTTTGACAGAAGCAATAAGCTTAGGAAGCTCATCTGTCCTCTGCTTCAGCAGGACATCTATGTTTCCCAATGCCTTTATGATGTCGTTCTTCAGTGTGACCAGGCCGTTGTAGATGGAGACAACATAGAAGATGACTCCTACTGCGATTATTACTATGACAAAAAACGCTATTATAAAGATTCCTATCATTTTTTTACCCCCTGTTTCGTTTTTGTTGTTTTTGATATGATACCTGATATAATGCAATTATTTATATATTAAAATAAACCCAGCTTTATTAATATTATGGTCAAAGAAATGACCATCACTATAACGCCTATTGAAATGCCTAATAAGGAATCTCTCTTCAACTTTTTTATAACTCCTGCCTCATCCTTTTCTGAGATATAAAAGATATTCTCATGCTTCCCTTTGCTTATCATTATCGCCTCTTCGCTTTTTTGTGCTGCTCCGCTTTCGACAAACGGATTCCTGCCTGCATCACCTATCACATAAAGATTATCTTCGGGCTTCACTGCAATCTCATAATATCTGAATTTATCTGTTCCATCTGCGCCTGCCATCAGTATTTTCATAACTTTAGGCATCTCGTTGTCATCTTCTATTATTTTCTTGACCGCCTCTAGATTGAGTCCTTCTTTGTAATCTGAAGGATTCAGTTTTATTGTCCTCATCAGGCCTTTTGATCCTTCTGTCTTTACAAGAACCTCGCCTGTCTCATCATATATCTTAAAATAAGGGACCATCTTCATCTTTACATAGGCTGACCGCCACTCTTCACGTATCCTGCCCCTTTCTCTGATCTTGATCAATCTATCTATCATGCTTGCATAATAGATGCAATTCTGCTTTCCTATTGGGCTGATGAGAACATTGTCTCCATAAGGTTTCACTTTCCCGTAGATCTCGACAAGACCCATTGCGATAGATCTTATCTTGGATTTAGGCATGTTCTCTATGATCCTCTTTAGCCTGAACCATTGGTACCCTTTGAAGGTTATGAATGCGCCGAGAACAAAGCCTGAGTAAAGAAGAATGCTGGCAATAGGATTTATTGAACCGCTCTGTCCGCTCAAATGGATAGTGGGTCCTTCCCAATGAAAGCTTATATCCATATCATGCAAATAATAATCCAGTATATAAAAGTATTCCTGCAAGACAAGCTGATGACAGTGCAGCGCCGCCTATTGTATAAAGCAGCATTTTGTTCCTGAAGCTCTTGAGGATCTCTTTCTCTGGCCTGTCTGAGATGTAGAAGAATGCGCCTTTCCTGTCCTGTATCATCACATTCTCCATGCTCTGCTGGGCAGCGAGCTCATCCACTTCAGGATTCTTTCCTGCAGTGCCCATTATATAGATCTTATCTCCTGGCTCGATGAAATATTCTGTGTACCTCATTGTCTTATTTATTCCGAAAAGACCTTCATCCTTTATCTTTGACTTATTCAGAAAATCCACAATCATCGCAGGCGGGTTCTTTCCAATGCCTGAGTTGAACGTGTTGTTTGCCGGTATCTCTATCATCGCTTTTGCAGGATCAACAAGCACTTTGTCTGCATCATCTTTTAGGAAGAATCTTGTGTCTGCCTGCCCTGAATCGAGAGTCACCCATCTGCTGCTTTTTCCCTGATATCTGTATTCCTGTATAAGATATCTATAATAGATGCAGGGCTTTTTTGTGAAAGGGCTTGTGAGCTTGACAGAGTCCTTTTTCAGCAAAACCTCGCCATAGACCTCAACAGGACCCATAGCAATCCCTCTCGTATTTGATGTCGGAGTGTTCTCGATAAGCTGTTTTCTCTTTAACAATATCAGGCCCTTGACAAAAAACCATAGGCCTGCAATGAAGCCAATAATCATGTACAAGAATAGCCTGAAGCCTTCGTCTGCCATATCTCATAAGATAGATATGCAGTATTTAAATTTATTTAGGAGTATATAAAAACCACTACCTTTATATACCATTAAAATATACAAATCTTGAGAGAAAGAAGAGAAAATAAGGCCTTAAATGCATTTTCTCGGTTAAATAAAACCGCATAGGGTGAATGAACATCAAAAAAAGGCAAAAATTGTTATTACCGAGTTTAAGAGAGAAAAAAAGGTATTTAGCCTTCGAAATCGTTTCAGAAGGCAGAATAGAGGATTTTCACGCTGTTTCAGGCAGGATAATGCATTCTTCTCTTTCATTTCTCGGCGAACTGGAGACTGCCAAGTCTGGCCTCATCATAATGGAGGACAGGTGGAGCAGGGCCAGCCAGAGAGGCATATTAAAAGTCAGCAACAAGCATCTTAAGGGCACAATGGCTTCGCTGGCTTTGATAGACAGCATAGACGGAAAAGAGGCAATGTGCAGGAGCCTTGGAGTTTCAGGATCATTGAACAAGGCAGCAAGATTCATTGAAGCTTAAAAACAGGACAGAAAAAGATAAAACGAATA
>JAPLZS010000013.1 GCA_026394915.1 Candidatus Woesearchaeota archaeon
CTACGGGGAACGTCAGCTATCAAGTATATGATCAAGTGCGAGCCCGACAGTAACCGAGCTGCGAAGCAGCGAGATTTTCACCAGAGCCTACAGCTTCAAATCAGATATCCTGTTCTCTGGATCTATTGGCCTGTGGTCTCTATCTTGGAGGGCCTGAATAGAAGAACTTCTCTATGGTCACGTCAGTCGGATTGTAATTGCCTGTCCTTGCATGAGGCTTTGCCTCTGTCGCTTCCTTGTTGAGCATGGTCTGGTCATTGCCATGAGATTTCTCCATTATGGCCGGCTTCCTTGGTTCAATCTTCATCCTGTTTATCTCTCCTATTATATTCATTATGTTCAGCTTAAGGTCGCTTATTGTCTTTGCCTGATCATTTGCCTGCATTGCGAGCTTCCTCAGCTGCATCTTTACATCTTCTTCCTGGGACATGTCCATTTGTTTCTCCTCCCTCTTTGTATTAGGCATGATTACATTAGAATTCGGATTATCTCTCTTCATGACGCTGGAGATACCTGAATCATCCTTGTTGAGCATTATCTCTGCCTGCTTTGTGGCTTCCTGCAGGTCTGCATAAATTCCCTTGTCAACAAGCTCTTTTGAAAGCCTGTTTATCTTCTGCATCTTTTCAACGTCCATAGTATCACTCTTTTAAGTTTAAAGGCACATTGTTACCTTTTATTATTCGGGAGTATATACAAATCATATATAAAGTTTTGTGTTATCTATTAGTATTGTAATCTGCTCTACTATAATGATTCAATCAAAGTCAATCAATGGTTGTGGTGAACTTATCTCCGCCTTTGTGGAAAACTCTATTTCCTTCTTTCTTTATCTTTGCATTGACAACATTGCCGATGAATACAAAATGATCCCCTGCTTTGATCTCTTCTGCGACCTCGCATTCAAGATAGGCCAGCGCCTTCTTTATCCTTGGGCAGTGTATCTTTTCGCATTCTTCTTCTTTCAATCCTGTCTCCTTGAACTTGTCCTTTGTCCTGCCTGAATTCCTTCCGCAGTATAACACGTTGTTCTTCAATTCAATAGGCATGAAATTCACGCAGAATACTTTTGATTTCCTTATAAGCTCTAAAGAAAGGCATTCATCATTGACTGCAATAGCATACATCCATGGTTCAAAAGATACAGGCATGCTCCAGCTCATTGTCATGATGTTCTTCTTCTCTACCTTCTTTCCCATCAATGTTACCTCTGCTTCTGAGGTTATGAGGACAGTCTGCCTTGGATATGCTATATGCCTGAGTTCCATCATATCACTTTTTTATTTTACTGCTATCATCATGATATCCTTTTCTTCTTCCATTTCTTTCTGCACTTTAAATATTTTCTTGATATTGTTTATTATCACATCTTTATTCTGTGATCTCTTTAGGAAAGTGAGGGCAAATTTATTCTTTCCGACTCGTTTTATTTCTTCAAGGCCTTTCCTGATGTCATGGAAATTTTGTATCGCTGTGATGCTTATCGTGATATCAAAAGAATTATCTTTGAAAGGAAGGTGCTCTGCCTCTGCGCACACTCTGTTTTTCAGGCTGTTCTTCTCTGCTTTTTTGAGAAGTTTTATTGCAGGGTCTGCTCCGACAACAAGGCAGCCGGATTCAGAGAATCTGCTTGTGATGCCTGTTCCGCAGCCCACATCAAGGAGCTTGTCAGTCGGCTTGATAGTCATGTTGGCCTTTATTATAGCTAATTTGGCTTCCTGCTCTGCCTTATGGAGCTCTTCATATCCTGAGGATATGCTATTATAATAGACATGATTGCCTTTCTTTGCCATATATAATAAATGTATATATAGAGCTATATATGTTTTTTGGGCGTTGCTGTATCGTTTATCACTAATAAGTGGTTAATAAACAAAACCTTTATATATCAGTAGTATATACTCCTACTTTCTGATGAAACACAAATTATCGATCTCAATAGAAGAAGACATTGTCCTGAGAGTCTTTGACAGGATGAGATCCAGGGAGTTCAGGAACAAATCGCATTTCTTTGAAGTGGCTGCAGCTAAGATGCTGGAGGAGAGGAGAGAATGAGCAGCATGAGAGGGTTTTTGAAGACAGCAGGCATTGGCGGAATGGCGCTTGTTTTGGGCATTGGGGCATTTGAAGCAGACCAGAGAACAGGTTTCAATAGCTTATGGAACCAAACAATAGAGCTTGTTGAGTCATATAATGATTATAAGCTAGGAAGAGGGTCAAAAGGCAATTATGTTTCTGAATGGAAAGAGCTTGTTGAAAAAGGAAAAGGCCTTGGCGTTGACCTTAATGATATGTCTTCCGCAGAAGAATTCTACAGGATGCATGGGAAAGTCTGTGTAGGGACAAACGTTGATCAAGGAAGGGTTAAAGCTGCAGAATACATATTGGGAGATATTGAGAAACAATGGTATGAGGATGACACGGATATTGTGCTGTTTAGCCAGTCAATAGACACATTAATCAATGAAGAAGGTTATCCTGATATACCTGCATTCTTGCATAAAGAAACCAATACCGCTTTCATTAACCTGACTCAAATAAAAAAAGATTCAAGGATAACCTATGAAAGAGGACAGGAAGGGGGTGATGATGCATTTCAAAATGCAATGTATCAAGAGTTTTATCAGAAGATGATGAAGATCGCAAAAGAAAAGCACCCGGCGCTCTCATTATTTTGCCCTTACAAAGCATTTGAGAAAGAGTTCACAATATTCATGATAAGGTCATTAAAGCTGCATGAAAAGCTCCATAAAAAATTTCCCGAGGGCGGCAAGGGAGAGTTTGAGACTTATTTAAGACAGATTGCATCAGAGCCAGAGCTGAACAGCTATTTTTTCACGATAGCAACGCCTGATCTGAATCCTTCTTTGTATGGCTATTTTAGAAACAAAGAAGTCACAGAAAAAGATTTGATGAAGATGAGTTCTGAAGATAGGGCAAGAATTTGTAATAGATCATAGTCAACAATTGCCGCATTGTGTTTTGCACTGCACGAGATCGCTTCCGGTAACACCACACCCAGTATCGCGCCAACATTTAGAGTCGCATTTTTTAAGTGTTTGCTGCGGCTGTCCTGCAGGAACAGTCCCCTTAGGCTCAGGCGGAGAATTTTCTGCTGCCCTTGTTGTTTCTGTATCCTGGTATTTATTAACTTTCATATCTACAGTATCAACAGAAGGAGATGTTTTGATATTAACCCTGTTTCCCTTGATTGTGTAACTTCCGTCAGCATTAACACTATAAGTATAACCATCAATCGGTTTTGCCACTTTGTCTTTTATAGTATACAGCTTTCCATCTTCGCCAACATAAATAGTTCCATAAGGGTAATCTACAATATTAAGAGTTCTGCACATGCTTTCTTGCACACCCATGCAATCAACCTGAGCAGACTTCTTTATTGTTACCGATGTCTCAGGCCCAAATATCCATCCCTTTACTGTTGCCACACAATCACTTACTATGCTCTTCCCAGTCACCAACCCCCATGCCCTGCCTACAAAGCTGAAGAAGCCGGTTGATTGAGGGTTTATTATATCTAAAGGCACATTGCATGTGCTCCATGTGCCCACAGTACGTGGTTCAAGAATAAACGTAGTCGCGAGGGAAAGACTTGTTTCATATGTAGCGGCTAGTTTGTTATCAATAAATATTTTTGCAGTATCAATTGATGGAAGCATTAAGTGCTCTTTGCAGTCCTCATCAGTTATTAACCTTGTTGATAATACCAGTTCTGTTTTATCTTCAGTCACCGTAATTGGGTTGCCATCTGAATTCAAATTTGCATCAAGTTCTCCATAAGGTGAACCTACATATTTAGCGTGTATAACTGAAGCAGGTTCTCCTGTATTGCTTATGTAAAGTATTGCTTTACCGTTTAATTCAGAAACATCTCTTGTTATGTCTACACAATTTTTTGATTGTGCACAGAGACCATCTATTGAAAAGGTGAAATCGCCCTTGCTTGAACGGAATTCTGACTCCCTGGTTCCGTCACCATTTGCATCATAAGTCAATATTGCATCCTGCTTGACATTTATCATCACCATCTCATTTGGCATGTGTTTCAGGTTTGCGCTGCCTTCTTCAAGCACAGCTCCGTTAGGGAAGACAGCACCAGCTCCTTTCTTGACATTTATATTTCCACTGAATCCTGAGGGTATCGTCGCTGTTCCTTGCGTTAGTTCATAATCAGTGCCTGTCTTCTTTAATGAAAATTTCTTTTCACTCGGAAATATCATACCATCAACATCACATTTTTCATTTGCTGTTCCTGAAATGGTTGTTCCATCAAAAGAGACTTCTTTTGCATTTGATACAGAATATCCATTGACATCTGCCTTTGTTACAATGCATGTCTGATCACAAACTGCATTTCCTGCTACAGTCATAGGTCCTTTCTTGAAACTTCCTCCCTCAAGTGTTACCTGCGAACCTTCCATCTTTGCAGGAGCTGTGACTTCAGAGCCAGTAGCAGTCTTTGCAGTTGCGCCGGTTTTAAGCGTTATAACTGCACCATCGGTATAGAAATTGCCTGAAATTGAGCTTCCATCAGAAAGTTCGCATGTTGTCTTGCATTGCACATCTCCTGTAACATCAATAGGGATATCTCCGCTTTCAAAATAAGTGACTCCATTTCCATCCACGCAATTTCCCTGATCACTTTTAGTATATCCATCAGGACAATCAGAAGCATAAACAACAGACAAAGAAATCATGAATAGTGTGAACCACACAATGATCATCAGCCTTTTTTTCATGCTATCACAGCTTTATCTCTGTTATATTTAAATTTTACTACTCTGTACTCGTCCAATTGTATTTCACAGCAAATGAGAATATGAACGGGTTCTTGTTTATCTGAGTATTCTCGTCAATCAAGCTTATTATGACGCTGCCGTTTCCCCTGTCGATCGCCTCAAAAGTGAGGCTCTGCTTTGATGCGATGTCCATCAGACTTCCTGTCCTGAATGCATTCGGATTCTCTTTCTGCGAAGTTATATACTCTCTTGCTGCGCTGATCATCTTAGGCATCATCACTTTTGCGCTTGCACTGAAATCTGATTTGGTCTCTCTTGCAGAATCTTTGATCAATGTGACTGGATATTTAATATCAAACAAAACCTCTTCCTCTGCAATCGTGACTGATGAATTGATGTCTCCTTCTTCAATAGAGTAACCCTGCTGCTTGAAGCTCTCAAAGCCGTTTGTGCATGATTTGAGGGAATTGTCCATATAATATTTCAGCGTCTCTTTTATAGTATCATCAGAAGGCACAGATTCAGTCCCTTCAAAGAAATAATAAGGTATTTCTATGCCTGTAAAAGTCAGGAACTCAGCAGGAAAAGCAACACCTCCTCTCAATCCAGTATAGACAACA
Source organism: Candidatus Woesearchaeota archaeon (assembly GCA_026394915.1). GTDB lineage: Archaea > Nanobdellota > Nanobdellia > Woesearchaeales > UBA12501 > WJJV01. The sequence continues at coordinate 5,381 of JAPLZS010000013.1, forward strand.
GCATCCTGTGCTGTCTGCTTTGCGCAGCTTGTGATGAAGCCGTTCAATGAAGATGTGTCAATGGAGACCCCCTGATTTGCATTTGCGCCTGCACTTGAGCCTCTTTCTCTGATCAGCAAGAAAGCCCCTGCAATTAGAATAACAATTATCCCTATTATAATGAAAACTGTCACCTGACTCTTTTTTTGCATAGTATACATATTCATCAATTAGTATATAAAGTTTTTTGAATTTCACTCATTATACTTATCATATTTACACCTATCATATTTTTACACCTATCATATTATATGTTGTGCAGCTGAACAAAATTTATATACTACAAGGTCTCTTTTTTTGCCATGGAGAAAGTCATAAAGAAACTGAAGGAATTGACAAGGCATGCTAATGTGAAAATCCTCAATTCAGGCAATGCAGCGATATTTGCAGCAGCCTATATAATAAGCAGGGCCTGCACAAAGAAGCTGGTCCTTGTCCCTGACCAGGGCGGCTGGATGAGCTTCAGCACATACCCATTGATATTCGGCCTGAATGTAAAGGAGATAAAGACAGACAGGGGCATAATAGATCTCAAGGACCTTGAGGAGAATGCAAAAGGGGCAGGGGCATTGTTTGTCACGAGCTTTGCAGGATACTATGCAGAGCAGCCCATGAAAGAGATATCAAAGATATGCAGGAAGAACAGCTGCCTGCTGGTTGAGGATGCTTCTGGATCGATAGGAGACAAGATTCTCTGCAATGGAGAGTATTCTGACATAATTGTAGGATCATTCGGAAAATGGAAAGCAGCTGACCTCGGCTCAGGAGGATTCATTTCATCCAGCACCAAAGATTATTTTGAGAACTCAAGGGAGATATTTTCTTTCATGAATTTCAACGGAGATTATAATGCGATGCTCAGCAAGCTGGAG
>JAPLZS010000122.1 GCA_026394915.1 Candidatus Woesearchaeota archaeon
TTCAGAGTGCCTTATCTCGGCTACATAAAGATATGGTTCATTGATCTGCTTGCATATCTGCACATAGTAAGTTAGGAGGTAATAATATGATGTTTTGCCAAAAATGCGGCGGCATACTGATGCCGAAAAAAGAAGGCAACAAGAAGTTTCTTGCATGCACATGCGGCTTCAAGACAAAGGAGATTGATGAGACAAAGCTGAAGGAAGTCATGGAGAGCAAGAGCAAGGTTGAGGTCATCGAAAGGTCTGATGTCGAGTCATTGCCGATCGCAGAGACAGAGTGTCCCAACTGCCACAACAGGAATGCATATTACTGGCTTGTGCAGACAAGGGCTTCTGATGAGCCAGAGACAAGGTTCTTCAGGTGCGTCAAGTGCAAGCACACATGGAGAGAGTATCAGTGAACAGTGAGCATATGAAGGCCAAACCTGATGCAGATATCCCTGTGCCAAAAGACAAGATTATCAAGATAATCGTAAGGCCTAATTCTCCAGAGAGCAGGATCATAGCAATAGATGAAGAGAGGAATGCATTGAGGGTGAATATCGCAGCCCCTCCTGACAAGAATAAAGCCAACAAAGAGGTGATAAAGTTCTTCTCAAAATTGCTGAAGAAGAAAGTGAGGATAATGTCCGGCCTGAAGTCAAAGGAAAAGCTTATCAGAATTGAATGAGTATTGTCTCAGCCTATCTTTTTCAGCACATCATCAATCTGCGCATACAGTTCCTTGTAAGTTCCGTTGTTCATGAGCTTGAAATCAGCCATATCCATGCTGGCCTTTATCTGCTGGTGCGCCCCCCTTTCTCCGAAATATTCCTTGACATCATGCTTCCTGAAGTCCTCGAAATCCCTTGAGTCAGTCGGCCTTCCTCTCTTTGACGTCCTCTCAAACCTTTTCTTCTGTTCTGCGTCAACTGCAATGAGATAAAAATCTTTCCTCTGCTTCTTGAACTCGTTTATCTCCCATGGGCTCCTTATGCCGTCTATTGCAGCGTTCTCTATCTTCTTCTTGTCTATTTTTTCTATTATCCTCTTTGCGAATATGCCTTCGTCGCCGTATTTCTCGCGCAGGAGGTCGCCGACCTTCTGGAGGCTCGGCCTGTCCATTCCATAGCCCATCTTCCTGGCCTCTATCCTGATCATCCTTGAGAATGAGAACTGGGCAAATCCTTTTTTCTTGAGGTACTGGACAACTGTCTCTTTTCCGGCCCCGATAGTCCCTGTGACGCCGATTATCATACTCTGCTGGTTTAGGAGTTTGTATAAAAAGTTTGCTGAGACAATATATAAAACTAAGAAAATAAAGAAACAATAAAACAAAATAATATATCCAGAATTATGATCATTCAGCAGGCGTCTGTATCTCTGCTTCCTCTTCCTTGGCCTCACAGAAGAATTTGCCCAGCTTCTCGCATGTGCTTCTTGCCTTGTAGCTGATCTTTCCGTTGCCGTTTCCCTTCATTGTCTGCGCTGCTTTATTCGCCCTCTTTTTTGTGGTCATCATTGTTTCTTCCTCTTTTTTTATTGATCTAATCTGCTATAAATACTTTTTCTTTTTCTATTTTTCTCGTCTATCTTATTTTTAATTCCCTGTCCTGCTCATACTTCAGATTGTTCTTCAGGCTAAGCTCTGCCTTGGCCAGCTCCTCGCCGAGATATATGCTGTGCGCTGTTGATATCTGGTTTGAGTGTGAAATCTTCTCTCTTAATTCTTTTGCATTGATGCCTTCCCACATATCTATGACCTTGCTGCTCTTTGGCTCAAGATGGCTGATAACAATCTTGCTCTGCTTGACTTCAACAAGATAATTCCCTCTTGGATCTGTGTAATCTGATTCATATTTCCTGTATTTCTTTAGCATATCTTCAATCTGCTTGTAATAATGCTTGTATATCTGCGCAGAGCTTGATATGATTGTTATCAATCCAGTTTCCAAACCAATTCCATCTGCGATGTATCTCTGTATTGCAGCGCAGCCATAAGCATTCTCAGGCCATCCCTGGGCCATGTCATGGCTCCTGAAGAACACAGTGAGATTGAGTTTCTCATCAACAACCATCGCCTGTATGAATGCAAGGCACGGGCTGCTCTTATGCTTCCTCATGAGCTCATCTGCAGGATGCCATGTTATTGCAACGCATGCTTTGGAA
>JAPLZS010000177.1 GCA_026394915.1 Candidatus Woesearchaeota archaeon
AAGCTCATCGTGAGCAGCCAGAATGCTGACAATAGGGATTATAATGTAAGCTTTGCAAAATCAAGCAGAGTGCTTTGTTTCAGGCCATCCATGACAATGGAGAATGCCATCAAAGAGATGAAGGAAGCCATTGCCAGCGGCAGGATAAAAGACTATAAAGAGAAAAGATACAGCAATTACAGCTGGTTCAAGGATAGATGATTGTTTCTGAGGTTATACGGAATATGATTTAACAAGATTTATATATCTAAAACACCCATATATTAGTATGGTAGAATATACTGAATTCCAAACTCCTGAAATGACTAATAATTTGGGTATGTTGGGATATAACCTTATAAGCAGAGAGGGAAGTATCCCTAAACCATCCAGATTAGGGCCAGAAGAGGCCATCATCAGGGTTTTATATAGCCATCCTGATCCCAGATATATAGAAGGTCTTCCAGTGATAATACAGAAGAATGATATTGATTACACTGTATTAGTAGGATTAGTTGAGCAATATTCAAGTAAAGACCCCTATATTGCAAACAAAGTGGGTTATATATTGGATATGACAGTTAGTCTTTTCAGAAGCATTGGAGTGGAGAAAGATATAAGTGAACTGGAATCTACAATAAAAGAATTAGAAAAGATGAAAAATCCAAATGATTCTGTCTTGAATCCTAATTTGGATTCTAAACCATATAGAAGATTTGCAATGCAAGAAAGAAGCGAAATGACAAAACGCTGGAATCTTATTGAAGTGCCTGAAGGAGATTCTTTCAGAAAAACTCTTCTTGGGTATATAAATAGACAAAATGTACACTAAAAATAGGCTGATAGGATTCTTGAAAGACCTTGATGCCAGATTAGACCAAGATATTGAGATAATAACTCTAGGAGGTTCTGCATTAAGCTTGCTTGATATAAAGGATTCCACTGAAGATATCGATTTTTTCATTAAGGGCATTTTGTATGTTGATATGGAAAACGTATTAGATAAATTGAAAGATAAATATGAAAGAAGTTAAATTGATTATTGGGAAGACGGAAAGATTGTATTGAACAAAGAAGGAGGCATAGTGACACAAACTATGCCAGAAGATTACGCGGAGAAGGCGGATACTTTAGATTTGAGACTAAAACATATAAAAGTCAGGATATTAAATCCAGTTGATATAATATTGACAAAAGTAGGAAGATGCAATAGAAAGGATATTGATGATATCCTTAAGATAGCGAAAAAGTATAAAATAGAAAAACAGGATCTTATGAACCGGTTTGATGAATACCTGAAAAGCTATGATGGAAGCAAAAATGCGCTTAAAGGTAATTTTAGGCATGTTTGCGAGATTCTGTATGAATAAGTTTATTTCTGAAAAATTTATATATAAGTTCATATTGGTAAAAGACATGCATACAATAATAATGCTTCACGGCCATCCTTTGTCCGGCAAATCAACCGCTGCAAATAAGATAAAGGAATTTCTTGATAATAATGGATTGAGAGCAGATATTGTGAAGTCAGTTGCAACAAGGTATAATGAGGCAGAGAAGAAAGAGCTGACAAAGGATTTCATAGACGAGAAGATTGAGAAAACAAAGAAAGAGAAAGACAATTCTTACATGGCTTTGTGCAGCATTGCAGAAGAGAAAGTCAAAGGAGACATAATACCAATACTTGATGCAACCTTCCATAAGCATTACAGGAGAGAATGGGTCTATGATCTCAGCAAGAAGCTTGATGCTAATGTTTATATTATATGGATTGAATTTGATGATATTAAAAAGATCAAAAAGATGCTTGAGCAAAGGCAGAATAATCATGATTTTAGGGATAATATATTGAGCAAATGGGAACAGCATGCTCTCATGGTCGAGCAGACTGATTCAATTATAGATAATGAGTTAAAAAATAATGAGAATATAAAGATGATAAGGTTTGACAGGGCAAAGAAATCATTAAAATTCTATAATTGCAGCATAAAAGAAAAGATTGTTTCGCTGGTGTGCGAGGCGTTGGTAGGATAAGAGGAGTTATGTTCTGGAAACCTGAGTATGAAGCAAAAGAAATCATAGTCGGTCTTGATTTTGACGGAGTTTTAGCTCATGGGCTTAAAGCAAAGATTAAGTATGCAAAAGAATGGTTTGGTTTTGATCTTGCTCTTGACCAGACAAAAGAAAAAGGATTCAATGCTTTGATGAAATCTCTTGGCAAGAAGGTGAATTATAGAAATCTTATGGATCCTCTGAATGAACAGCACATAATGGAATATGAGATTGCTAAAGACTGCAAAGCTATTCTTGAGAGACTATATTCAGAGAGTTTCAGATTCGTTGTAGTAACATCAAGAAATGAGCATGATTATCCTTATGCAAAGATGTTCATTGAGAAAAACTTCAGCGGGATAATAAAGTATATGCACAATACAAATGATGAACCAAAAGAGAGGTTTGTGAAAAGATTGAGGATCAGGGCTTATATGGATGATGATCTGAAAAAACTGATAGAGTTAAGAGGCTTGCCATGTCAGCTCATATATCATAGGCAACCTGAAAATTCCAGTACAAATCTTCCGCTGATTGGAAGATCCGATTTTTATGAAGTCAGGACATGGATTGGGTTTTATGATGTTATGCATCATATAAAAGATATGCATGAGGCTGTCTGCTGGGCGAATGGCATCAGGAATGATTCATTCCATCTTAAAGAGATTGATGAGAAATGCAGAAAGATGAATATGAATGATAAGAAAAGACTCATAGAAGAATGCAAGAATATAAAAAAAGCGGCTTAATCATCACTTCAAACTCTCCTGCAGCTCTCTCGTCACCCTGTCTCGTCGTTAGGGATTCTTCAAAGTTCACTTATAAGCAGTTTATATATTAAACTCGTTTAAATATAATAGTTATATTAACTTATTATTAAACATATTTAACTTAAAAACAGTAATATTTATATAGTTAAACCTATTTAATATATGAATGGCTATAAAGCAGGGCATCAGAGAATTCATGATAAGCGGTAAGCTTTCAGAAGAAAGAGGCCTGTTCATATCTGCAGCAGACAACTATTTCAAGGCCCTTGTGCAGAGCGCAGACTTCTTCATACAGCAGAATCTTGGAAAGACTCCGGACAGCCATTCTGAAAGGTTCAGGATACTGCAGGATTTCAACAGGGAATTGTACAGCATAATTGATGATCTCTTCAGATATTATCTTAAAAGCTACAGAGAGACCAT
>JAPLZS010000125.1:0-3880 GCA_026394915.1 Candidatus Woesearchaeota archaeon
AAAAAAGACAGACAAGAGAGAGGACAGGACAGACAGCAAGCAGGAATATCAAATTTTTACAGTCATAAACAAAGGGAATGGATTCACTGAGACAGGGAAGTTCTTTGAAGAGGAATATGCTTTTGACATTAGAAGGAACTCATGGCCATGGAAAAGGTATGTCTACTCCGCATTGAGGATAAGGTCAAGCATGCTCGTGATATCATTCTCGACAGACAAGAAAAAGGCAATTGAAGAGAATGACAGATTATTGTCAAATCTGCATGAAGTCAAGAACAGACAGAGAATATACACAAACGGATTCCAGAAAAAGATAAAAGAGCATGAGAAGATGATGGCTTACAAGGCAGCATGCTTATCTCTTGACCATCTCATAACCACAATCAGCAACAAGAAAGGTATTTATGCAGGCTTGTGGTGGTTCTTCCAGTTCTGGACAAGGGATGAGGCTGTCTGCTTAAAGGCATTGATGGATCAGGGAAAATATGATGTTGTGAAGGATATACTGTTCAGGCAGCTTAACGGCCTGAGGAAAGACGGAAGGGTCGCATTGTTCTATCCTTCTAGCAATAAAGAGAAAGAAGGTTCAGAGAGCGCAGATGCGGTCGGATGGGTCATGAAGAGGACATATGATTTCTTTGAAAGCCTTTACAAGAAGAAGATAGTTGCAGAATATCTCTCGCAGGAAGACCTTAATTTCATAAAGACAAAGGTAGAGGAATGTGTGTATGGCCTGATAGACAAGCACACAAAAGATGAGCTTGAACCCAACGCAAGGAAGGAGACATGGATGGACACTGATTATTCCGGAGACGCGAGAGAAGGCTATAGGATAGAGATACAGGCATTGAGACTGAACCTGTACAAGCTCATGAAACTGCTCTGCAAAGTCACAAAAGATAGGATAGGAGAGAATATAGCAGAGAAGCTTGAGAAAGATCTTGCTGAAAAAGTCAGGAAAGATTTCTGGAACAGAGAATATCTTGATGATGGGATAAAGGATAATATAATAAGGCCAAATGTCTTCATCGCATACTACATTTATCCTGAACTTCTGTCTGATTCACAATGGATAAAATGTTTTAAGGCAGTGCTTCCTGCGCTCTGGAATGAATGGGGCGGCCTTTCTACTATTGACAAGAAGAATTCCCTTTATTGCGAATACCACACAGGAGAGGATAATAAGAGCTATCATCGCGGAGATTCTTGGTTCTGGATAAACAATATGGCTGCACTGTGCATGGCAAGGCTGAGCAGGATGAGATTCAAGGGGTACATAGACAAGATTGTAGAGGCGAGCACAAACGAGATACTCTGGAACGGAGCATTGGGCCACCATGCAGAGATAAGCTCGTCTGCAAAGCTTGAAAGCTGCGGATGCCTGATGCAGGCATGGTCTGCTGCGATGTATATAGAAATGATGAATGAGCTGTATTGAGATATCTAATGTTCTAATTAATAAGAGAATAATATATTTCTGATTGCTTTGCATAATCCTCAAACATTAACTTTGCTTTCTCCAATTTCTCTGCAGGAGGCTGTTTCAAAAGATTATCATCAAGCAGGAATATTATGAGATCAGCTAATCTATCTTCTTTTATGTCTTTTCTCGCTTTGTTAAGATATTCTCTCTTCAACATAGGATTTGCGTAAACAATCTCTCTTTGAGTCTTGATACCTTCCTTTGTCTTTGAATCCGTGCTTAATCCAGAGCTTTTATTGAATAGATTATGGCCTGTCGCCATCTTGTATATCAGCTGACCGAGAGATATGAGATCATTATTCCCGCCATATGCCCTGTTTCCTGAGTATACCTCATTAGGGTTTTCTGTTGTGCTGCCGAGATCTATTATCTTGCATCTTTTTGATCTCAGGTCAAGCATCACATTATTCTCATGAAGATCCTTATGGAACAGGCCTGATTCCCTCATCTCGCATATTCCCAAGAATATATCATAGCTATATTTTGCGACGTCCTTGTATTCATAGATGATATTGTCGCTTATTGCCTTGCCTAGGGTTATTCCATCTATGTACTCAAGCTCTATTATGCTGATTTCATCTCTCTTCATGACTTGTGTTTCCATGTTTATTATGTAATCATTCCTCGGTTTCTTCCTGCTCAGCATCTTGTACGCTTTTATCTCATTGGAAAGGTCTTTTGAGCATTTATAGGCGATTCCTTTTTCTTTATCAAACAGTATCACTGCGTTGTATCCTGTCCCTACAAAAGATACGCTGTCAAGCAGAGGCAATGATCTCCTGTGCGCCCTGAATCCTTTCAGCACAGGATAAAGATTGGTCTGTCTGCTGATAGGTGTTGTTTCCGGAGTTATGCCTATATAGTTCAGGAGTATTATATCCTCACTATCAAATTCTTTGTAGTATCTTCCTGCGACAGATGTATCTATGCCTGCTGTTATTAGATTTGATATGTCATTCCTGTTGAATCTAGGATCAAATGCAGCTGAAGCTGAATCATTTATGCCTCTCTTAAAGAAAAATGTTATGTCGCTTCCATCAAAACGAAAGTCATACTTCTTTGCAGTTTCTGCATCCACACCTTCGCTTATCAGTTTAGCTATATCTTTTACAGGGAATCTCGGATCATATTCTACTGCTGTCTGGACGTCTGAACCTTCTCTCTTTAGATATGCCTGTTCTTTTCCATCAAACCTGTGACGGAATCTGTCTGCCTGATGCTTCTTTATACCAGCCCTATGAAGAGCGATTTTTTCATCGAGGGTATAATCCTTCCCATAATTGGCTGCTGCCTTTGGGCTCACATTGGCTTTTTTCAGAATAGCCAAATCATGATCGCTGAATTGAGTTACGCTATAAGGATTTTTGTGTTTGCCTTTGCCGATTTCCTGCTTGCGCTTCTTCCTCTTGAATACAGTATAGTCTGTCCTTACTGCATACTCAGCTATCTTATCAGGAGGTACATTATGATTTATCAATGCAATCACTTGGCTTCCTGGAAGATGGGAGTCAAATCCCTTCACATAATCTGCGCTGATACCCTTTCTCACAAGGTATACAAGCTCTGATGCAGAAAAATTGGTAGGATATGAATCTGCTTTCTCGGGACTTATACCTTCGAGATGCAGTTTTATTATTGCGTTTGCATTGAATCTCTTTTTGTATCTTCTTGAATCAGAAGGAGGCACATGATTAGCATGCATACGGACTATATCATCTGCTGAATGCCTGTGTTCATATGTGTTTGACAAAGAGGGACCTATTTCCGCTTTGCGCAGCTTGGATATCTCTATGCCGCTGAATCTATAATCATACTCTTCTGCAATTTCATGGGTTATATTAGAAGATATTAGGCAATAGATCTCATTTGCGTTGAAACGTTGATTGAAAGAGTTTGCGGTTGATGCATCTATTAAAAATTGTGAGAGATATGCTATGCTCTTGCCGTCAAACCTTGAGCCATATTCATTCGCTTTCTCTGGAGATACATTTGAACGGACCAAGTGGAATATACATTTTGCAGTGAATCTTGCATCATAGCTCAATGCAAGAGCTTCGTTTATAAGGTTCACCAAAAAGAAATCATAATCTGATTTGCTGAATCTCCTGTTGAATTCAGCAAGTGTACGTTTTTCAAGGCTCATGTCAAAAACTATTAGATATATGATATGATATATAAATATTGTTATATTATTTACTCTTGAGTAGTTATTGATGGATAATGCCCTTTAATTTCGAGCTCTTATACCTGTCATCCTTGTATGAATCCAGCCTCTTGACCTGGATGGTCAGATTGTTGTCTATCAGCCATTCATCGAATCCCTCTGGTATCTTCTGGTCATAGCCAAAGCAGATGATATCAGGATTTACCTTCTTTATTATCTCAAATATGTTCTTC
>JAPLZS010000125.1:3946-4572 GCA_026394915.1 Candidatus Woesearchaeota archaeon
TCATCTGCTGAATTTGATTTCTTCACTGCATCAAGCCTTGCCCTCTCATTGTTCAGCGGGAATATTCCCTTTGCTTTCTTTGAATTAAAGTCCCTGGCCACGACAACAACAAGCTTTGAGCCCTCTCCTCCTGCTTTCCTGGCCTGATCGAAGAAATTGAGATGACCTGGATGCAGTATGTCAAATGTCCCGAAGACGAGGACGGTCTTGGGCTTTGCAGGCTTTGATGGTTTTTGATATGTTTTTAGATTATCCATATAAAAAAAGAAGGAAAGAATGTTTTTAAAGCTTTCTTATAATCCCTTTCTCAGCATCTAACTCAATCTTATCATCATCTTTTAATGTCTTGGTGGCATGTTTTGTTCCTATTATACATGGTATTCCAAGCTCTCTGCTCACTATAGCTGCATGGCAGGTTAGGCCACCCTCATCAGTTATCAGGCCTGAAATCTTGTCAAGTATTGGTGTGAAATCGGTCGTTGTCATCGAGGTTACCAAAATATCACCTTTTTTCACTTTGCCCAGCTCAGTGGCATCCTTGACAAGCCTTACAACGCCTTTAACAAATCCTCTTGACGCAACCTGGCCTTTTATCTCAACTGCATTCCTGTCAATCTCCTCTTTTT
>JAPLZS010000125.1:4593-6378 GCA_026394915.1 Candidatus Woesearchaeota archaeon
ACTGCTGCCCAGCCTTTCTTCCTTTCCTCTATCCTGTTCTGCAGCGCTTCTTTTGATATTTTGAAGATATTTTCAATCTCTCTGGCCTGCAGAAAAGATAAGTCATCATAAGTCATGTTTTTCCTTGCAGCAATCTCAAGCAGGACAGGCATTGTCTTTGCGATTGCCTTGCTTATGCAATCTTTTGCATATGTTCTTAAGTGATACCATTCTCTCAGTTGCTCAAGAGTCTTTAATGTTTCCTTGGAAAATTCAAGAGAAGTCACTATCGTTTTTATCTTGGTTTCTGAATCTTTCCTGCTGTCTTCCATCTTATTGAGAAGAATCTCTGGATTCTGCTCAATCTTTGAGTTTATATCTTTCAGGAAGTCTTCCTGAGTAAGAGGCATTCCTTCAAACATTACGCAGCCCATCCATGCAAAATTCTTTGTATGCTCTCTTAATTCTTTATCAAATGAAGGATCATTTTTTATCTTTAATACAGCAAGTTCAAGCACCATCTTCTGCCCAAGTGACATATAGCTTTCTCTCTTTGGTGTGGATAATGCAAGGAAGTATTCATCTAGAAGCTTAAGCTTCCCCTGCGCTCTAAGCTTTTTTGCAAGTTCCTGCTTGATTGTCTCTGTAAGGATGTCGCTAAGCTGTACATTCCCCCTATAGCTCATAGGTATCTCCATGATTGATACCTGCTTATAGCATTTTGAGAATATGCTGCAAAGCTCTTTGTCGCTGCATTTCTTGAAATATTTATCAGTTAGCTTGTTGATCTTTGAAATGACGCTTTTCTCTGTGTCATAAACCTTTTTGGATATCCTGTCAGGATAGCCTGGATCTGAGGATATGTTTTTCCTTATCTCATTCCTTATATTATCCACTATTTTCTGGCCGAAATAGATGTCTTTTTTAACAATCTTCTGATGCTCAAGATTAGACTTTATCTCAAAGAATCTTGCAGAGCTGAAATTAGTTAATTTGTATGTATCCCATATGAGCACTGCATTCGGTTTCTTCATTGACCAAAACCATTTTATCATTTTTCCACCTCAAATTATCTTAAGATAGTAGTGACGCAAAGCCTTAATAATACTAGCTCTCCTTTTTTGGAGAGCTACTAGAAAGGTTTATATATGGGAACAGTATGATTATAGTCATGGACACATCAATACTTGAAGGCCTCGGCTTCACAAAGGCAGAGTCAAAAGTCTATTTCACGCTGCTTGAGATAGGCCCGTGCACAGCAGGCCCAGTCATAGAGAAATCAGATCTCCAGAGTTCTGTTGTCCACAACTGCCTGCATATGCTAAAGGACAAGGGCCTGGTCAGCTATGTAATAAAAGGCAAGATAAAATATTATGAAGCCTCTGACCCACAGACTGTACTGAGAATTATAGATGACAAAAAGAAGATGTTCCAGGACATCCTGCCAGAGCTTGAGCTGAAGAAGAAGCTTGCAAAGGAAAAACTTGAGGCGACTGTATACAAAGGAAACAAGGCAGTCATGGCAATGCTAACAGACCTGATAAAGGATGCAAAAAAAGGAGAAGAATATCCTTTCTTTGCAGTCGAGAGAGAAGGATATGATGAAGAGATCCAGAAATTCTTTGAGAGATATGATACAAAAAGGAAAGAGAAAGGGATTGTTGTAATGGGCCTTGCCAACAAAGACATAAAGAGATTATTTGAAGAGAGAGTGAAGAAAAAACTCATGAACATGCGATATGTTGATCAGGCAATCCCAAAGGGAATAAGCATATTCAGGGACAAAGTCATAACAATGGTCTGGAC
>JAPLZS010000125.1:6404-9390 GCA_026394915.1 Candidatus Woesearchaeota archaeon
GTGATAAATGCAAACGTTCTGGCTGACAGCTATAAAGAGCTTTTCGAAGAGATCTGGGGGAAAGCAAAATAATGCCATTTTTCCATAAAATTCACAGGTTCCTTGAAAGATTTGGTATTTTTAAGAGGAAATCCCTGAATCCTGAAATAAATTCAATAAGGTCTGATTTCAAGACAGGCATAGATGATTTCAGCAGATTCTGTGAGCTTCAGGATAAGAAAAGAGAGATGCTGATTTCGATAAGGGATGTATGGAAAAAGAACTGGAAAAATGCAAATGATTTCATAAAGATAGATTCTCCTCGCCTCATAGAAGAACAAATGAGTTATCTTGATAAATTCATAAAAAAAGAGCACGAAATTTATTATAATCTCAAACTTCGGCTTGCTGAATCTGTAGACAAAGAGCAGGCTGACCTTCTCTCGATGCCAACAAATAAAGGAATAAATAACCTTGTATGGATAATTAGCCATAATGATACGCGTCTAAAGGAACAAAACACGATAATATGGGATATACATCTTGAATATGTCAAGACTATTGAGGAGCTCAAGGAACTGCTTTCAGAAGAGAGAACGGTGCTTCTAAAAGAGAATGTATGGGAGCTTATTGACAAAGGCGCAACTATAGAATTGATTGGAAAGCAAGATAAGTTGATATCAGGCATGAGGCAGCTGAACGCAAGGCTTGATGAGTCCATCAATGTTCTTGTTAAAGATGAATTGATGAAAAGGCTATTTTCATGCGATTCTGTCGAGATGATAAAGCTTGTCATTCTATCTGATATGAATGAATCATACAAAAATCCGATGAAAAGGGCAATGTTCATTTACTGCCTGGGTTTCATAAAAGAACTTACAAGGCAGACTATCATATCAATAAGAGACATAAAACCTATGCAGGATTCTGCCCAAGGCCAGGGAGTTGACGGCAAAGATCAGGAGAAGCTGCATTCAAAGCTAAATGATCTTGCATCACTGCTCGAAGAGCAGATAAAATCAATAGACAAGATTATAAATAACCTTGAGCGCGGAAATTTCTACCTGAAATATTTCATGCTGAAGGAAACTAAGATCGGCCTGATGGACATCCCAAGGAGGAACTCGTTCAATACCTGTTTCTTCGCTCTGATGAAGTTTACGACATCTGAATTCGGGGAATATAGGAGGGAACTAATCAATATAATCCATAAAAATATAATGGTAAATAATCAGATTTCTGATATCCAGCAAAAAGGGCGATACTTGCCGTATTGGAGCTACATGAAACTTTCCCAGGAGAAGAATAATCTTGCCAGGAGCGCAGATGAGAACTATCCTTCGAACAGGGATTATATAACAGAAGAAGAGGTATTCTTTGATGATAATGAACTGAGCAGGCTGCCTCCTGAAAGGAGGAAGAGGATAAAGGTAGCCATGAATAAAGTAAACAGGCTTTTCCGTGAAGAGATGGCGAACATGCCCATAAGCGGCAATATCCTGTTCCACAGTTCTCAAGAAGGCAGAATAATGAATATGGTTAGGGAGGGTTTCATATCGACCAAATTCGAGAAGTTCTATGTAGAAAAGGAGAGTATAGGGGGACATATGGCTGGTGGTAGTGTCGGCATAAGCTTCGATTTTGATGTGGGCGCACACTTTGGTTTCTCTTGGGAAAATAATGTAGGTGGTATATTTATGGTTCCAGTTACCAAAACGCTCAGCCAGGGCAATATATTGACCACCACAAAATCACACGTAGACTCATTTGAGATAATCCTCCTTGGGAAGGAAGTGGAGAGCACAAAGGAGAATATTGAGATAATAAATAGTATGAAAATGAGGCTGATTGACATTTTGGTGACCTTCTATAAGTTGAAGGAATTCTATGAGGGTCCGGAAAGATTCTTCAGGGAATATGTGTATACATTTGATCAGTTCATCGCTTTGATAATAACGAATACAAATGGTACCTACATTATACTTGATGAAGGACAGAAAAAGAAGATCTCAAGCTTGATGGCTACAGGAAAGATACAAAACAAAGTTCATAGTTACTCATTTGATGGCGGGTATAGATTCAATAGTCAATTTTCTATTGAAGAAGAGATAAATAAAGAGAGTTTAATAAAGCTGATTAAAGAGGACCCCACAAACAGCGAGCTTAAATCCATATTCGAGGGATTGTATGAAGAGTATAACAAGAACTTAAGCATACTAAAAGCATTTTCAAGTACCACGTTCTCCCAATTTCTGAGTTTCAATAAAAATCTTGAACCTAGAAGGGATTATAATCATAACATGGGTTTTTATATTTATCTTAGATATGTTGAAGGATTGAGAATCCCCTATTATATGCAAAAGATTATATCAGAGTATGCCCCTATCAAATTGGATTGGGGAAATGCACAAACAACGAGTGGCGTTTTTAATATCGAGTCTATCTCTGAAGAGCCTCTCAGGAAGACAGAGTTCTTTGACTTTGATGCGCTAAAAAAGCTCAGACATCCGCAAGATATGGTTCACCAACTGATATATTATATATTCTCAAAGGAGTATGAAAGCAAGAGATGGGTAGATCTGGATGTCAAAGAGATGGAAGAGATAATAGTAAAAAAGACTCCTGCGATGATTGCTGAAATCGAAAGGAAGTATCTCAGCCATGCCCAGACAAAAGTGCCTGTCAAGGATGTCATACTAATGGTTCCATATTCAAGATTCCCGCAATGGGAATGGTATTTCAAGAGCATCCATACGCGGCCTTACCTTACATTCTATTTCAAGGACAGGAATTTACAAGATCATGCGACTGATATATTATATAAATTTCAGGATGATGTTATACATCATTTCCTTGAAAAATGCAGCGTCAGATTCAGCCCATTGTTCATGACGCACAAGGAATATGTCTCATTCTTTGATGGAAGATACTTAGAAGGCACAAAATTCAACCTAAAAGGCGAATGCCTTGCATATGACTTAAAATCATTCTCAGAAGAGAGAAGGCT
>JAPLZS010000197.1:0-5326 GCA_026394915.1 Candidatus Woesearchaeota archaeon
CCAGCAGATAAATTATATTCTTGTTGTAGGAGATAAAGAGGAGCAGAATGGAACAGTGAATGTAAGGACAAGGGACAATGTTGTCCATGGAGAGAAGGAGACAGGCGAATTCCTTAAGTCACTTCTTGATGAGATAACACAGAAGAGATAGATGTAGAGACAAGGTGTCCATATGCGCTTCAGAAGATCAATTGCAGCATTAGCCATTGCATTATCTGCTATGATTTCTCCATGCGATGTTTCAGGAGAGAAGAATGAAGCACCAGTATCAATAGACAACATATTGATGGGTTCTCCAAAAGACCCAGATTCCGGTTTTGCTGTCGATTTCATCTCTGTCGGCCATGCAGATTCTGCACTTATTCACACTTCAGACAATAAGCATATCCTTATTGACTGCGGGAACGGGGATCACAGGGCAATAGATTATCTTAGAAAGATAGGGATAACAAGAATTGATGCCATGATAACATCCCATAATGACAGGGACCATATAGGAGGATGCGCTGAGATAATAGATAGCATGGAAGTCGGCATGCTTTATGACCATGGCCTTGGAAATGATGTGAACTCATCCCCATTCAGGAGATATGCTGCTGCAAGGGAAAGATTATCAAAGCTTGGGCGTTACACTAAGATAGACAAGGACAGCGCAGTCATGATAGGAAACACAAGAATATATTTCTTATCGCCTTATTCCAGAGGCATGATGTCAGAAGATGCAGACAACAATAATTCCCTCATTGCAAAGATAACTTCCAGGGATTCGCCCTTCTCTTTCATTTTTATGGGTGATTGCGAGGAAAGGTGCGAGCAGAGGCTGGTTGAAAGATATCGCTGCAATCCTGACATGGGCCTTGGCACAGGCCATGGTTCAGACCCTGTTCCAGATCCAGGTGCAGCATCAATCATCGATGCAGATGTCCTTAAAGTCGGCCATCATGGCAGCATAAACTCAAGCAGCATGGCCTTTTTAACGACAGTGACCCCTCTTTATTCAATCATCAGCTCAGACAGCGCAAATTCTTATGGCCAGCCAAGCCAAGTGATATTGAAAAGGCTCGGGGAGATCTCTCATGTCATGAACACAAGAGAGGGAGACATAAGATGCATCGCAGATAATCTGTTGATATGCTATTATCAGCGGCCATTCTAATGATTCTGTTCATGCACAAGTTTTATATATCTATGAGGCCGTCATAATCAGATGGAATACAGAAGAATATCTTTTCCAAGAGACAGCCTGAAGCATGACAATATAATAGAATGGTGGTATTTCAACGGCCATCTTCATGATTCAAAAGGCAATTATTATGCATTCATGGACTGCCTGTTCAAGGCAGACCCAAAAAGAGTCAATATCCCTATAATAAGCAGGATACCCATGAAGCATGTCTACTTCTCCCATTCAATACTCTCTGATGCAAAAAATAAGAGATTCTACAAAGACATAAATCCTATGGTGGTAATATCGCAGGAAAGCTTCACAAAGCAGCTGATGTTTGTGAATTACACTCTTCCATCATTTAAGGGATATTTCAATTATGAGATATATGAGATCTCTCCTTTCAGATTCAGGCTTAAGTCAAAGTTCTTTGATCTTGTACTCACATCAAGGAAAAAGCCACTGCTTGAAGGCGGAAAAGGTTTCCTAGACCTTAATTCAAAGCAGACATATTACTATTCCCTGACAAACATGAAAACAGAAGGGTGGATAACCCTTGGCCACAAGAGAGTGCAGATAAAAGGAAAATCATGGATGGACCATCAGTGGGCAGATGTGCCTTATTCAGCAGACAAATGGACATGGTTCTCTGTCCAGCTTGACAATAACTGTGAGATGGTATGCTTTGAGTATGATGACAGGAAGAAAAAGACCTATCTTGCGAGCGTGATTGACAGGAAAGGAAGGTCATTCCACACAGATAAGGTTAGCATCATCCCGAAAGGAAAAGGATGGGAAAGCCCTAAGACAGGCGCAAAATATCCTCTATCTTGGGGCATAACTGTCCCTTCTCTGAATATAGAGCTTACATTGTCCCCTATAATAAAAGAGCAGGAGATGTTCTTCAGCACAATAAACTATTGGGAAGGCCCCATGAAAATCTCTGGAACAATGTCTGGAAAGAAAGTGAAGGGCATGGGATTCATGGAATTGGCATCTTACCCTATGAACAAGACATATATAAAAATATACAGGGATACATTCAGGAAATCAATTAATGATTATCTTTCGCAGATAAAGGAGAAGATGAAAAGATAAACTTGTCTTTCATTTCTTATAATCACTTAATCACTTCTTATAATGCCTCTTGTAATCACTTCTTGTAATCGCTTCTTTTTCCCTCTCACTATTTTGAGTTCTTTGACCGTAAACCTTTTAAACAGCCTCTTTTTATATAGTGCCATGGGCATTAAAAAGCAAGAGATGGAGAGGCAGCAGCAGATCCAGGAAGAGATCAGCAGGATAAAGCTGCCAAGAGGAAGGGAATGCTTCGGAATAGTCGAGCAGAGGCTTGGCGGAAGCAGGATGTCTGTCAGATGTCTTGATGGCAAGACAAGGGTGTGCAGGATTCCAGGAAGACTTAAAAGAAAGCTCTGGATAAGAGAAGGAGATGTGATTGTTGTCGAGCCATGGGAATATGATGCAGATAAAGGAGATGTGCTCTTCAAATACAGGCAGAGCCAGATAGACTGGCTCATGAGAAAAGGCCACCTGAAAGGGCTGGAAGAGACAGAAGAGTTCTAGACCATGTCATGGATATTATTTGCAATACTTGCATCATTGCTCTGGTCAGGTTCCAATATAATAGACAAGTATATTTATACAAAGCTTCTTAGGAATCCAGTTGTGTCTGTCATCATTATGGGCCTGATAGGTCTTATACTAAGTATAATTATCTGTATTGTGAGAGGATTCTCAGAACTATCTTACACAAATATTTTCATTGCATTCATCTGCTCTGCTGTGTACACTCTTGCAGTCTTCCTTTATTTCAAGGCAGTCAGGATTGAGGAGATCTCAACGATTGTCCCTCTATTTTATGTTACTCCTCTGTTTGTCCTCATACTCGCTGCAATATTCCTCGGCGAAGTATTCACGCCCCTAAAATATCTCGGGATATTCCTGCTTGTCGCAGGTGCGATGCTGATCTCTGCAAAAGGCTCATTCAGGCTCTCATTCGGAAAGGCGTTCTGGCTTGTGATGGCTTCCTCACTGGCAATCTCTGTCAATTCTGTCGTCACAAAATACCTTCTTGGCTTTGCCGATTTCTGGACAGTGTACGCTTACATGAGGATAGGAGTCTTTGTATGCATCATTCCTTTTTGTTTCATGAACTTTGAGGATATCAAGCATGCAGTAAAGAAGCACAAGGCAAAGGCAATATCATGGATATCAATCAGCGAGCTGCTTAATCTTGCTGCAATATTCCTCTCTACAATTGCCGTTTCAATCGGATATGTTACTCTTGTTGGAGCACTTACCTCAATACAGCCGTTCTTTGTGCTTGCCATCACGGTCCTGATGAGCATCTATGTGCCGAAGATACTGAAAGAAGAGATAGGAAAATCGGCAATAGCATTGAAGCTTGCTGCAATCATGATAATGTTCGCAGGCGCGATGATGGTCGGGATATAATCCGGCCATATAAATCATAAGAATCTGCTCATTCTTTATAGAGGAGATAGAGAATTCTGATGACTCCTGATGTTATCGCAATGTCCGCCACATTGAATGCAGGCCAGAAGCCAAAATCAATGAAGTCGATCACAAATCCATAGATTAATCTGTCTGCGAGATTGCCGAGCGCTCCGCCGAAAAGAAAAGCAGAGAAGAAAACAATGCCTTTGCTTATCTTGCCCTTATCCTTGCTGAAGAATATAACATAGATTATTGCAGCAATAACAATGACGGACAATAATGTGAGAATCATATTCTTGCCTTGGAACATGCTGAATGCAGCGCCTGTGTTTGTGGTGTAATCTATAGACAGAATCCCTAAGTCCAATGAGGGCTTTGCCCTTTCCACAATTATGTTTGTTATCTGGTCCAATGCAAAGACTATCGCTGCAATAGAAGCAAAAGTTAATGTTTTTTTGTCCATAAACCCTATTCATTTATCACTCCTTTATATTTCTTTATATTTCTATGTTCTTGCCGAAAAAAAGCAAAGAAATTTAAACAAAAACACTAAAATAGTGTGTATATGCCGGACGCAATTTCCACACTGAAGGATTACAAGGCCAGGATAGATCAGGCAATGTCTGATTTCTTTGATGTTAAGATAAAGGAGGCAGAGAAGATAGACGCTTCTTCTGCAGAAGTCATGAGAAACCTCAAGGAATTCAACCTCAGGCGCGGAAAGAGGATAAGGCCTGCATTGATGATCCATGGATATAAATGCTTCAAAGAAGCAGATCAGAAAAATGAAAGAGACATCATCTTTGCTTCGCTTGCAATAGAACTTATGGAAGGGTTCCTTCTGATACATGATGACGTGCTTGACCAGGATGAGCTCAGGAGAGGAGGTCCGACACTTCATAAAACCTATGAAACTAAGTACAATGCTTTGAAAACCATCACTCCCAAGAGATTCGGAGAAGGCGTTGCGATTGTTGCGGGAGACATACAGAATTCTCTTGCTAATGAGATAATATTAAGTTCTGATTTTCCAGCAGAGATCATAAAAGAGTTTGCTAGAAAATACCATGAGGTTGCGCTTAAGACAGAATACGGCTGGCTGTGCGAGAGCATGCTTGCATCAAAGCAGATTGAGAAGATAACAGAGAGTGATGTCATGAAAGTGAACACTTACAAGACAGCTGCATACACAGTTGAAGGCCCGCTCCATATGGGAGCAATACTTGCAGGAGCGGATAAATCCCAGCTGAATGCGCTGAGTGGTTTTGCAATTCCAGTCGGAATCGCATTCCAGATCCAGGATGACATACTAGGCATGTTCGGCAATGAGAAAAAGCTCGGAAAACCTATTGGATCTGACATCAAGGAGGGCAAAGTTACCCTATTGATCGTCAAGGCGCTTGAGAAAGCTGATGCAAAGCAGAATAAGACGCTTCTTGATGCTCTTGGCAAAAATGATCTTTCAATGAAAGACATAGAGAATGTCAGAAAGATAATAACCGACTCAGGTTCGCTTGACTATTCAAAGAAGCTTGCAGAGAAACGCATAATGCAGGCTAAACAATCCCTTGAAAACTCTGATTTCAGGAGACAAGGAAAAGATTTCATGATTGGGATTGCTGATTTCCTGATAAAGAGGGAATATTGATCACGCAATCAATGATCTTGTAATATCTTCATTAA
>JAPLZS010000197.1:5332-5673 GCA_026394915.1 Candidatus Woesearchaeota archaeon
CAATGATCTTGTAATATCTTCATTAAGAACTGATTACCACTGCACTCTCTTCCTTTCCTGCGTCAACACGACTCGTTCTATTGATTCAAGCCTGTGGTTTATGCTCTCGACATTGGCCTTTATCGCATCAAGCTTTGCTGATATCATCTCAATGTCCCTGCTGCTCACAGCAGCGCTGGAGCCATATGAAGAAGGCCTCTCCATCGGAGCAAGCGGAGCATGCCTCAGGTCGCCTGATTCAGGCGGCCTGTCATAAGCCGGACCCATCAATGATATCCCTGTATCTGCTTTTGCATCGCCAGAATCATAAGATGAAGTGCCAGAGAGATTCCCTGTGCCCC
>JAPLZS010000159.1 GCA_026394915.1 Candidatus Woesearchaeota archaeon
CAGGACAATCAGGAAGCTTGTCAGGGAAGCGGATATTGTCTTCACACAGACAATAGGGCCTATCGGAACTCTTGCAATGATCTATACAAAGAGGGCAAAGAAGCCATTATATTCTTACATCCATTCTATTGAGTGGGAGCTGGTGCCAAGGAGCGTTGACAAGTTCAAGAACACGCTTGTTGTTGCATCAAAATCCATTGCAAGATATCTTTACAACAAGTCCAGCATGATATTTGTGCCTTCAGATGAGATAAAGGATGTGCTTGATGAGAATGGGATAAAGACAGAGAAGAGGATAGTCCCACTTGGAGTCAATTCAAGGGAATTCTCTCCTCCTGCTTCAAAGGATTCTGCAAAGGAAAAGATAGGCATTGGGAAAGATTCTATTGTGATAGGATACATTGGCAGGATAGGAAGGGAGAAAGACCTCAAAACATTGTATAAGGCATTCAGGAGACTGAAAGAGACATCCAGCAATATCAAGCTGCTGATTGTAGGCAGCGGAATAGATGTAAAGAATATGTTCGGCGACATGACTGACATAATCCATGTGGAGTCAACCAACAGCGCTTACCAGTATTATCAGGCATTGGATATATTTGTTCTTCCGAGTCTCACAGAGACATCCTCTTTATCCACAATGGAAGCAATGAGCTGCGGTCTTCCGGTAATTGCGACTGATGTGGGATGTGTTTCTGATTACATAATCAATGGAAAGAACGGCTATATCTTCCCGAAGAAGGATTATGAGGCTCTTGCAAAGAAGCTCTCAAAACTGATAGAGAACAGGGAATTGAGGACAGCAATTGGAATGATGGCCAGGAAGACAATAACCTTAAGATTCAGCTGGGAGAAGACAGTTGCAGAGTTTGAGAAGGTGTTTGATAAAAATTGATATTTTCAGAAAATTCTATATCTTAAGGCTGATCACATTGCTCTGGCCGTGCTCGTTCATGCTCACACCGTAGATCGTGTTTGCCTGGCTTATCAGGCCATCATTGTGGCTTATGATTATGTACTGGGCCCTCTCTGAATACTTCCTTATGAGCTCAGACAGCTTCTCAGAGTTCTTCTTGTCCAGCGCAGCATCAACCTCGTCAAAGACGTAGAATGATGCAGGCTCATGCTCCTGTATCGAGAATATGAATGCCAGCGCAGTCATTGACTTCTCCCCGCCAGACAAGCTCCTTATATCAAGGAACTTGTTGCCTGTTATCCTCACCTTTATCAAAAGCCCTCCTGCAAAAGGCAGCTCAGGGTTCTCCAGCTCCAAGAATGCCTCTCCCTTTGTAGAAAGCGCAGAGAATGTCCTCTGGAAATTCTGATTCACCACATCATAAGTCTTCATGAACATGTCTTTCTTCTTCAATTCAATCTCATTCATCATTATCAATACATCCTCTTTCTCAAGCATAAGCTTCTCTCTCTTTGCAGACAGGTCATTGTACTCTTTGTCGACCTGATCGAATATCTCAAGGGCCTTCATATTGACGCTGCCCATCTTTGTCAATACTCCCTCTGCTATGCCGATATCCTTCCTGAGATCCTGCTCTGATTTTGTCCTGAGTATCTCAACGCCTTCATAATTCTTGAATTCCTCATCTAGTGCAGAGAACTCTGCCCTTACTTTTGCTGATTCGACATTTATTCCGCCTATCCTCTGCTCAATGGATCTCTGCTGATTGGTGGATTCCTCTATATTTGCCTCATCCTTCTTTATCTTCTCGTCAACCTTTGATTTTTCTATGAACAATCCCCTGAATTTTGACTGGAACTGCCTCTGCTTCTCCTCTTTTTCCTTTAAGTCAGTACCCATTAGCGTGATATTCTGAACAAGTGTCTCGCTCTCCTGCCTGAAATCCTCCTCCTCTTTCTCATGCTGCTTCATTATCTTTGCAATATTCTCAAGCTCTGGATTGAACACATTGAGTATCTGGGCGTCAAAGTTCTTTATCTCTCCGTTCTTCGCCACCAACTCCTCTTTCAGCTGGCCCTTCTTCTCCTCGAATGCATTCAGCTCAGCAAGCAATGCAGGATTCCTTAGCTCGCTTATCCTGCTCCTCATGTCCTGCCTCTTTATCCTGTTCTGAGCAAGGACCTTGTTGCATTCTGATATCTTTGAAACTGCACCCTCAATCTTCTTATCTGTCTCCTTTACCTGCGATTCAAGCTCTTTCCTCTCTTTCCTTGAAGCCTCTGTGTCTCCTGACTGCAGGTTCAATAGCTTCTCGAGTTTGATTATGTCTCCCTCAAGATTTGCCTTCTCCTGCCTGAGGCCCGTTATCATATCATCATTCTCTTTCCTGTCTTTCTCAAGCCTCTTCACAAGAGCATCATAATTCATGAGCTTCTTCTCTGCATCCTCTATCTCTTTCTCAAGCCCTTTCTCTGCAAATCCCAGTCCAGAAGAACCCTTTCTTTTTATCCTGTATCCTCCCTGCATTGCTCCGCTCATCTCTGCAAGGTCTCCGTCAAGGCTCACCATCTTTGCCTTTCCTATGCCTATCCTTCTTGCCGTGTCTATTGAGTCAACGACAAGAGTGTTGCCGAAGACATATGAGAATACATTCTTGAATTTGGGTTCATAAGATATAAGGTTCAATGCAAATCCGTGCACTCCGTCTGATGATGCAATCGCAGTTGCCTCTTCTTTCTTGTCAACCCCTTTTACCTTGTTCAATGGAAGGAATGTGGCAAATCCAAGCTTATTTTCCTTGAGGTATTTTATGCACTGCGCTGCGACCTTGTCATCCTCTACAACAACTGAAGTTATCTTTGAGCCTGCTGTTATCTCAAGAGCCAAAGCGTATTTTGAATCAACCTTTCCGAGCTCAGAGACAGTTCCATAGATGCCTCTTATCTTGTCTTTCTGATCAAGTATGCACCTCAATGCGCTGTTCTCCCCCAGTCTTTCCTGTATCGATATGTTCTTTGTGTTAAGCACAGAAAGATCTTCCTGCTGCTTTAAGAATGAATTCCTTGCATTCTCAAGCTGGGCTGCAAACTCAGAGTCTTTGCTCAGCCTCTTGTTGAGGTCAAGCGTCAGCTTCTTGAAATTCTCCCTCTTTGATTTCAATTCCTCTATCTGGGTCTTGTTCTCTTTCTCGACTGAAAGGACTTTTGCGATCTTCTCGTCAATGGCCTGTGTCTGGAACTCTATCCTGTCCTTCTGCCTCAATAATTCCTGCTGCTCTTCCCTTAGCTTCTGGACCTGCTTCTGCATCTCCTCTGCTTCCTTGTCGACCTTGTCAATATCTTTCTCAAGGCCCTCGACATCATCAAGCTTGTTCTTTTTCCTGAACTCACCCATCCTTTTCTCGATCTGGCTGATCTCCTTCTCCCTGTTCTGGATCTGCCTCCTTATCTCTTCTTTCTCCTCTTCAAGCTTCTTTATCTTCATTGAGATATCATCAGAATTCTCTTTCAGCTGCACTTTTCTCTGCTTTATCTTTGTGATCTCTGTCTTCAGTGATTCTACCCGGTTCTTTGAGGAAGCAATATCAACTTTTAATCTCTCTATCTCCTTGTTTATGTCAGCCTGGTCCTTGTCGCCTTTTGTCTCTATCTCCTTGTTTATCTCGTCTATCCTCGCTTTCTTCTCTGACATGCCCTTCTTTATCTGCTCCAGTTCCCTGTTCTTCTCTTCAAGGAGCTTCTGCTGCTTTCCGACTCTTGAATCAAATTCCTCTTTCTCTTTCTTCTTTGACTCCATCCTCCTGTAAATAAGTGATGCTTTGTTTATCTTGATCTTGTCATTCAGATCCTTGTGCTTTATCGCATGGTCCCTGTCTTTCCTGAGTTCAGCCAGCCTTGATTTCCTCTCATTCAGGACAATCTCTGCCTCTTTCATCCTCTCATCGACTCTCTGGAGCTCGTTCATTGCCTTCAGCTTCTTCTCTTCATAGACAGATATGCCTGCAATCTCCTCGATAAGCCCTCTTCTTTCCTCAGGCTGCATCTCCACGAACTGGACAATGTCTCCCTGAAGTATCACATTGTAAGAGTCAGGATTTATCTTTGCAATCCCGAGAAGCTCGACAATCTGCTGCCTTGTCCTTGCCTCATTGTTTATCTTGTAAATGCTCTGGCCGCTTGCCTTCACGATCCTAGAGACCTTTACTTCCTCGTCATCTGTAGGGAATGTCTTCTTTGAATTGTCAAAATAGATAGAGACTTCTGCTGATTTTCCAGGCTTCCTCAGTTTTCCACCATTATAGATGAGGTTTGCTGATTTCTCGCTCCTCAATGCCTTTGCAGATGATTTCCCAAGGACAAAGCACAATGCATCGAGTATGTTTGATTTTCCTGACCCATTGGGCCCGAGAACGCAGTTGAAATCCCCTCCGAAGACAAGCTCTGTGCGCTTTGCAAATGACTTGAATCCGTCCATCACCAGTTTGTTTATCTTGGTCATTATTTCCTGTAACTCCTTTTTTTCAAACCAAATTTCAAGATGATAAATTCAATTTATTTTATATATGTATTCGTATAATACCTATATATAAATCTTTTGCTGTTTTATATATGAGCTATACCTCCCACAAAACCGCAAGCCATTATATCTCCTTATCACATACTTCTAAATGCCCATAACACTTATAGATGATGCCATCAAAATCTTTTTAAACATAGTTAAAATCGGCCTATATATGTATATAATATGTCAATAGGTGTATGGATGGACAAGATAATCGCAAAAACAACAGGCAAAACCAGTCAGATTGACAGCTCCATATTCAAGGCTTATGATATAAGAGGGACATATCCACACCAGATAAATGAGTATGTGGCTTACAGGCTCGGAAGGGCATTTGTGGTGTTCCTGAAATGCAAACAAGTTGTTATTGGAAGGGACATGAGGCTCAGCTCTCCTTCTCTGCATGATGCTTTAATCATGGGAATAACAGACCAGGGCGCTGATGTTGTTGATGTTGGAATATGCTCAACTCCAATGCTTTATTTCTCGATTGCAGATTATGATAATGAATCAGGGATAATGATAACAGCATCTCATAATCCGAAAGAGTACAACGGCTTCAAGCTCTGCAGGAGAAAGGCAGGGTCAATAAGCGGATATAGCGGGATAGAGGAAATAAAGAAGATAATGCTTGAGAATAAGTTTGATGATTCAAAAGACAGAAGGAGTAAATTATGTCGCAAAGACGCTTGGGATCAGCAAAGCAGCAAAAGGGATAAAAAAGCTGAAGATTGTAGTTGATTCAGGCAACGGCATGGGCGCAAAAGCTTCAGCTGTAATATTTGACAAGCTCGGCCTGAAGCCGAAAATGCTTTTCTCAGAACAGGACGGCTCATTCCCCAACCACACTCCGAATCCGCTGAATGAAGAGAATCTCATTGAGCTGAAGAAAACAATAAAGAAAGAGAAGGCAGACATAGGCATTGCTTTTGACGGAGATGCAGACAGGGTGGGATTTGTTGATGAGAACGGGCTTACAGTACCTAATGACCTGATAACAGCCCTTGTCGCAAAAGAGCTTCTCAAGGGAAAACAAGGCAAGAAAGAGAAGATCCTGTTTGAGATAAGGAGCAGCTGGGCTGTGAGGGACGAGATAAAGAGATGCGGAGGAATCCCTCTGCTATGGAAAGCAGGCCATGCCCTCATCAAGGAGAAGATGAAAGAGGATGATGTCCTGTTCGGAGGGGAGAAATCAGGCCATTATTTCTTCAGGGATTTCTGGTATGCTGACTGCGCTGACATAGCTGCGCTTCATGTACTGAAGCTGATGTCAGACACAGGAAAGAAAATATCTGAACTGGTCGCTCCATTGAGGATCTACTTCAATCCAGGAGAGATAAATTTCAAGCTCAATGACAAGGATGATGCAATGGAAGCTGTCGAGAAAGAGTTCAGCAGCGGAAAGATAATGCACCTTGACGGCCTGACAATAGAGTTCAATGACTGGTGGTTCAACCTGAGGAAATCAAACACAGAGCCATACTTAAGGCTAAACATAGAGGCAAAGACAGAGGAAAGGAT
>JAPLZS010000136.1 GCA_026394915.1 Candidatus Woesearchaeota archaeon
GCGAATATCCTATCCCTGGGAAAACTTCCTGGAGACAGTAGGTATTTCAATGGAGTTATGGATGAAGCAGCGATATACAATGTTGCATTGACAGATAGTCAGATAGCAAATAATTATAACAATTGGGGCATAATAAAAACAAAAATTTGAAAGGTGAAAAAATGGAAATAAGAATAAACATCGCAAAGAAACATTTTTGGGCAATAATGGCAGTGATTGTGCTGATTGGAGCAGCTACGCTTGTGTTTGCAACAGGCTATTCAAGCACGCTTGCTTCGCATGCAATGCTGTTCGCTGACACTATAAGAGGCAAGACCGGAAGCACTGTGACTGTGAGTGACAATCTTGCTGTGACAGGAAATGTCGGAGTCACCAATGGAAAGATTTCAGGAGACGGCTCTGGATTGACTAACCTGAAGTTCTTTCTTTCATGCGAACATAGGAGGTCCATTACGTTTAATGGCGATTCAGTAGAATGGTGTGATGCTACTTATCCTACTATATCTTTTTGTTCAGTAGTTGATGGCTATGATGGTAGCACTAAAACAGATGCGGATCCCACATCTCCAACCATTTTGACCACTTGCTTGAGTAATGGTTTATGCAACGCAGGTGATGGTGCAGGTGACATGAAAAGAGCTAATCTTGGTTCAGATGCTGCTTACTTAGAGATTGTAACGAAAACAGGCGGTATAGAAGGTTGCTGGCAGTATGATAATGGGCATTCAAGAACCCCCTATAGGTTAGAGCTGATCTGCTGCAAATAAATAAAAAGATGATTTAAACTTTAGCAATACAAAAAATGACCAAATCAAGGAAAGCAGGAATGTGTACATTTATTTTGCTTATGTTGACAGCTGCAGTTATGCTCATATCATCTGTGTCAGCAGATAATTGTCCAGCTCCTGCAGGATCATGCACTCGCGGCATCTTTGACATCAGCGACAATGATTTCACGATATGCCATGGCGAGTCATGCGAATGCACAGACCTTGATGAAGACGGCGTGTGCGATGTTTCCGATAACTGCAACCCACTGGTGAACTGCCCTTCAAACTATGCAGACTGCTACAATCCAGTGGATCCTGTGACCCATATCCAGGCAGATACAGGAGGAACGCCAGGCATAGGAGATGCATGCGACTGCGTCACCCCTGTGGATGGCCTCACAATAACAAAGAACACAATACTCTGCAGCGGAGCATATGCCTTGTCTGACGCAGGCAATGACGGAATCATAAAATTCGGAGCAAATAATGTTATGCTTGACTGCAATGGTGCAGATATAAAAGGAGACAATACTGGAATAGGGATCTCCACAGAATCAAGCAATGGCGTTAAGGTGATAAACTGCTCTGTTTCGGATTATGAGTATGGGATAAAGGCAGATTCTTCCTCAAATAACTTCACAAGGAATGCGCTTAACAACACAAATGATATCTACTTAGGTTCATCTTCCTCATCAAATTTTGCATCATTAAACCATATGTATCAGGGAGGCAAGGGAAATTTCTACAATGAGAGCATTGGCTTCAGCAGGATAGGGAACATAACAGACCATAGGGACTGCGGACTCGTGAACATAACACAGCCTGCGCCAGGAGCATTGTTGAGGCCGGGATTACCTATAATGATTTCATGGACCCCCCAATCATCAAAGTATACTGTACCTGTAAAATATTGGATAGGATATTCAGCAGACAATGTGCAATGGACAACCCTTTCACAGGGCACTGCATCCACAAGCTATACCTGGGAAACATCAAGCATGATGACCTTCGGAGATTACACCATCAAAGTGATACCCAATGATGGCATTGCAAACGGAACAATAAACGCAACAAAGATCACGATAAGCGAATATGGCAAAGTGAGCGGATATGTCAAATGCAATGAGGTTGCTGTTCCAGGGGCAACTGTGCAGGTAAAAGGATTTGCCCAGTCAAAAGCCACTGCAGACAATACAGGGCATTATGAGATGACAAATGCGCCCATTGGAAGATATGATATGACAGCTTCTTACGAAGGCTCAAAGACCCAGGAGGATGAATATTTCATTGATCTTGCAGAACCCTCACCGCAAACAAAAGACTTTGATGATGTCTGCCCGATATCGCTTGACTGCACAGCAGACTGCACATTCAAGGGCGGAGACATCTGTATGGCAGACTGCAACGGCTATACAGAAAAGGATAGCGATGGAAATATTATCGCGCAGTGCAATCTCAACACCTTGTGCATAAATGTCAAGCAAGGCCTATTGATTGATAATCCAGACAGTCCTTTATCAAAGCTGCGCTGCTGCGGTGGAGACATAGTGCCTGTGAATGAAGAGCAGACCAATATCAAGCTTGGAGAGGGAATAAAGGCAGACGATGTCATAAGGACGACAAGGATTGTCTATTATGAGGGCAAGCCAGTGAAGATGATCATAATTGCATGGGAATAAATCTGCATGGCCCAAAATACCAAAATTAATAAACCTAATCTTATCTCATTCGCATCCATGAAAAAAAGAGGTTTTTTCTTCACAATAGACGTTTTCATAGCGATGATTGTGATAGTGGTGGGATTCATCCTCATCTGGTCTTCAATGGCGTCAAGGACCCTTGTCACGCAGCCGTATTTCCTCTCAAAAGACACTCTTGATTTCCTATCGACGTCCACAAACGCAGACGTGAGCGGGATAGACTATGTGAATAAGCTGATAAACAACGGCACAATAACAGACCTGAAGCTCACTCTTGCGGAGCAGATTGCGCTTTTTTATTATAAGACGACCCTTGCTCAGATTCCATCAGACCCTCTGACACTCAATGATTTCGTGCTGAAGAATTTCACACGGCACATTCTTGAGAATTCAACCCCTGAACAGTATTCTCTTGAGATGATGATCCACCATATGGATGAAAACGGACTGGAAATCAACAAGACTCTTTATCTCCAGCAGACTGCTATGAACAAGGGCCCATCTGAGTCAGACTCGCTGGTCTCATCAAAGACGATAGTCTCTGTCGTCATAATGCAAGGAGATGAGTTCGAGATCTCTCCTCCTTATGTGCTTGAGGTGAGAGTTTGGCAATAACAGGAAAGACGAAGACTGATCCAGGGAAAAGAATACTGCCTGGAAAGAAAGCAATCTTCTTCACATTATCTGCCATCCTTATAGTCTCTCTTTTTATGCTGTACTATTCGACCACAGGATCGCTATCGATAAAAGATGAGTCAGAGATGCAGGAATCAAGGGTAGCTACTGTGAACTCATTTGCCCAGAATTTCGAGGAGGTATATCTTCCGAGGGCATTGTATGCAACGACGCACAGGTCTTTGTATTCAATCACGAAATATATCATAGATAACTCAGGAACAACACCTGTATACATAAACCTGACAATGAATTTCCCTCAAGTGATGGTAAGGGGGACATTATGCGATGTTTCCAAGACCCCTCTGTGTGACGGGGATAATGAGACTTTGTCTGGCATGAAATCTGCGTCATCAGACAATACCATCACATTCTGGCTTGCTGAGCTGACAAGGGTGTCAAAAGAAGAGATGAACATCCATTCCAATTTCAATATAACCAAGCTGACGATAAACCAGACAAAGCCCTGGGCAGTGAATGTGACAGCATATATAGAGTATAATATAAGCAGCCCGGATGTTGTTGATATAATAAGGAAGAATGTTGCTGTGTCCACTGAGATCAGCATCGAAGGATTCATCGATCCCCTCATTGCAGCAGAGACAAACGGAAGGATATCCAGGAAGATAAACAGGTCTGTGATAGATCTTGATTCAGAGCATGGCGCGCAGGTCATCAAAAAGATATTTGCAGGCAAAACCTACATATTCCAGAACAAGACAGCTCCGAGCTTCCTGATGAGGTTTGAGAAGAACCTCAATGCATCTGACTGCTGCGGGATAGAATCTTTGATAACAGAAGATATCCTTCAAGTGCAGGGTGTCCAGATGCCTTCTATTGAGGCCGGCTACAAGAGCTACACTGATTTCCAGTTCTGGATGAAGAATCCCCCTACTTTATGCTACAGAGGAGATAAAGATGCTTTTGGGAAGCTTGTTCTCATTCCTGACAGCACGTTATACAATATCACTGGAATATCCAGGTCTGATAATGAGCTCTTGCCTGGAGACGATGGATTCTATTTCAAGCTCGACACTATACATATGGATCTTATCTATGGCGCAAACAGAGGGCCGTCAAATGAGATGAATGTGCAGTGCAGCGTAAGTTAAATAGTTGATTAAACAAGACAAGAATCATTTTCTGTTCATGTTATCCTTCAAATCTCTTCAGCGCCTCTTCTTCCATGAAATGCAGCTCAGAGGGAACAATCATGCAGTAAGGCGGTTTTCCGAATCCGATTCCTGCCATGTCTTTTGCCTTTCCAGCCTTGATGAATTGGTCTTCTGAGCCGAGCCTTGCACAGCATACAACATAAGTATCCTCGCTGAATGCCGCTTCTTTCCTTTTCTTCTCGACATCAAGAAGGATCTCTATTGCATCATCTATCTTCAGGAACTTGTCCTTTGAAGGATCAAGGTCAAGAAGCACAAGAGTGTGCATCTTTGATTTCTTGTTATTGAGTATCACATCATAGGCTGCCTCAGATCTTACATTCTCAGGAAATGGAATGCTTGTCGTCTTTCCGAACTTGTAGAGCTGAAGGCCTGTAATCCCCACAGCAGTCAGCACAGATGCATTGTGGATGACTTTTACCTCAACGCCTTTTTCCTGTGCTCTCATCATGATATCAACATGCGTTGTCGCTGACATGGGATCTCCGATTATAAGGAGGGAAACATCTTCATCTTTTGCATTATCAATAATCTTGTCTGCATTCTGCTCAACAAGATTCCTGTCTGCAAGGATCATCTTCTTGCCATAGAATTTCTCAAGCACCCTTGTCTTGCACTGCAATACAGAAGTGTAGTTCTCAAGATAGACGAACTTGCTTTTCCTGACTGCTTCCAGGCCCTTGACAGTTATATCTTTCTCGTCTGAAAGGCCGATCCCGATGATGTAGAGCGCCATGTTTTAGAATATTCTTTATTCATTTAAAATTCTTTTTATTGCCAATTTGTTTGATATCTGTTTAATGATTAATCGATTTGACTACTCTCCAGTAAATATCAGAAACCTATACCAATATACTAAAAACCATACTAATATATACTGCAAACTATATATCAAAGGCCAGAAATATATTTATATACTTTATAACAAATAAAATAAGAAATACCAGGTTTTTTGGCGAAAACCCGTTATTCATGGCGAAACTGTAATACTCGAAATATACTTGTTGGCGCAAGTAAACTCGTTCTAAGAAGAGTATAGTGTGAACTAGTATTTAAACATTTGCATAGTTTGAACTATATTCTCCAGAATACAAAAAGCGCATCACCACGCATAGCATGCGCAAAAAAGACAAAAAAACAATAAAAACAAAAACCTGCAAAGGGGGTAGAGACAATGGATTTTATCGTGCAAGACGCAATGAAACAAAATGAAGGACAACAAGATTTCGAGATAAGCCAGGCTAACATAAAAGTCATTGGCGTAGGAGGAGCCGGAAACAATATGGTAAACTGGCTCTACAGGAAGGGAATACAGGGCGCAGAGATCATAGCAGTGAACACAGATGCCCAGCATTTGAGCATAACAAATGCAGACAAGAAAGCAATAATCGGAAAAGACCTGACAAGAGGCTTAGGCTGCGGCGGATTCCCTAACAAGGGGGCAGAGGCAGCAAAAGAATCCATGCAGGTCCTCAAGGAATACTTAAAAGATGCTGATATGGCTTTCGTGTGCGCAGGCCTCGGCGGCGGCACAGGAACAGGAGCAGCACCAGTCGTTGCAAAGATCGCAAAGGACTCAGGCGCAATAGTCATCGGCACAGTCACAATGCCATTCAAGATAGAGAGAGCAAGGATTGACAAGGCAGAGTTCGGACTCCAGCAACTAAGGGAAGTCTCAGACACTGTAATCGTCATAGACAACAACAGGCTTGTAGCAATAGCAGGAAATCTGCCAGTGCAGCAGGCATTTGCAGTCGCAAACGAGCTCATCTCCACGATGATAAAGGGAATAGTTGAGACAATCGCAATACCCAGCTTAGTCAACCTTGATTATGCTGACGTAAAGGCAATCATGACAGACGGCGGAGTGGCGGCAATCGGAGTAGGAGCTTCAGACACAAGCAACAAAGTTGATGAGGCTGTGAAAGGAGCATTGACAAATCCTCTGCTCGAGATCAGCTACGAAGGAGCAACCGGAGCAATCATCCATGTATGCGGCGGCCCTGACATGACGCTTGACGAGATCTCAAGGATAGGAGAGCTTGTCACAGAGGCCATGGACCCAGACGCAAACGTAATCTGGGGAGCAAGAGTCGACGAGAAGATGAAAGGGAAGCTCACGGTGATGACAATCATCACAGGAGTGAAATCACCATGGATAGTGGGCAAGGCAGACTACAGCAAGCCAAGCCCAAGAGCGCAGGCAATCAGCCATGAGCTCGGCATAGACATGGTAAGGTAAGCCGGTTTAGATAGGCAGGTTCATTAGTTCTTGCCTTCATCTTTAACCACCCCCAAACCTAAACGATGAAGGCATTTTGCCCCTTGCGGGGCTTTTTTTCTTTTTTTTAAATGTTCTTGAGGAAAATCTAAGATTGTGTTTATATAGATATATTGGACTATCTTTTGTTTAATTGATCTATAATAATTCAATGAGATACCGCCCGCCTAAAATTGCATAAACTTCTGATAAGTCCCGCCACCTAAATATAATCCCGGCTAAAGTCGAGATTATAAGAATTGCCAAGCTGACGCTTGTCAATTACCCCCAGTATCCACTTAGTTGCACAAACAATCGCAGAAATATTAAAAATAACTATTCTTTGCCTTCCTTGAAGTCGCCTTTCTTAACAAAGAATTCCTTCATCTTTTCCTTGTGCTTTGAGAACTGCTCCTTGAGTCTTCCCAGGCCTTTTTGCAGGCCTTCTCCTGCCCTATTTGCCCTGTCTTCCATCTCAAGGCTGACATCCCACAGGACCATATTGAGGTTCTTTATCCTGTTGTTATATTTCTGGAAATAAACCCTTGACTCAAATGTCTCTTTTGGAGGAGTAGGGACTTTCTCATCAGAATATCCTATAGCTATTATGATGCTGGGCACTGCTCGTGCAGGGCACCCTATTGCCTCTGCCACTTTATCATCGTCAAATGCGCCGGAGATATGCCTTGCCTCTCTCGCCGTAATAGCTTATCATCCTTTCTTCTTTGCCGCATATCACTATGAGAAGAGGCGCTGTCTCTATCCAATACTGCTTCAGAGCAGCCTCTGCAATCTTCCTCTTTATGCCTTTATCAGAAACAACGACTATCTTATAAGACTGCAGATTGCCTGCAAAAGGAGCATATCTTCCTGCATCAAGAACCTGCACTATCTTGTCCCATTCGACAGGCACATCAAGATACTTGCGGATGCTTCTCCTCTTTTTTATTGTCTCTACGACACCACTCATAAGGCCTATTTATATAATCCTATTTATATAGTTTTTGTAGGATTCAATCAATAAGTTATGAATGAATTATGAATAAATTTTTATAGGATATGCACTACTTTTGCCTTATGAACTATCTGGAGCTCACAAAGGTCTATGAAAGCCTTGAAGCGACTACAAAGAGGCTGGAGAAGACATGGATAATCTCAAGATTCCTCAAGAAGACAGAGGCAAAGGACCTTTCCCTGATA
>JAPLZS010000055.1 GCA_026394915.1 Candidatus Woesearchaeota archaeon
CGGCTGATCCTGCTGATATAATGAATCAGGATATCCTTTATATGCTGTCCTGATAATGCCGAATCTGCTGCTGACATGATAAAAGAAATCTTCTGTACCAGGTATGAGTCTGTCTGCTATCCTTACTGTCACGCAATAAACATTATCATTGCGGTTATTTGAGCCTATCTCTATAGGGTTGTCTATCCTCTGCACCAATGCCTTATTCCCCCTTGCCTTTTCAATGCCTCTCCTGACTAAATCATCGATTGCTATCTCTTCTGGTTTCATTTTTTCACCTCCAACTAAAGATATTGTAAATCACTGCGCCCTATCCAAAGTCAAAATAAGATCAGTCAGTCTTCTTGCATAGCCTCTTTCATTGTTGTAAAAACCGCTCACAGTCACTACATTCTTCTGTGTCTTGCTTACAGCAGTCTGATCAGGCATGAAGACAACTGAGTGATTGTCAGTTATCAGATCGCCGGAGACTATCTCATCTGGATTATATCCTATGATGCGGGGGAAATAACCTGAAGCTCTTTTCATGACACTGTTTATCTCTTCTACACTAGTCTTTTTTCCTAATGTCAAGAAAACATCTATAGACGAGACAACTTGCACAGGCACCCTTCTTGCATAAGCCATGAGCCTGCCCGAGAGTGAAGAAAGCACATCACTGATCACGCTCTCTGCTCCTGTGTCTGAAGGCACTATATTAGCGCCGGCAGTCCTGCCTCTACGAGGTTTCTTATGATAAGAGTCTATTGTATCCTGGTCATTTGTGTATGCATGAACTGTCTCAAAGAATCCATATTGTATCCCAAATTCATCATTCATAACTTTCAGCATAGGCAGCAGAGCGTTTGAAGTGCATGATGCATTCGATATTGCCCTGTAATTCCTTTTCGCTTCTCCTATTGCTGCATCATTCACGCCCATGATTATTGTCTTGACATCAGGGTCTCCGCTTTCCTTTGGCGCTGTCAGGATGACATATTTTACAGAATCCTTCAGATGGTCTGACAAACCGCCTTTCTCTGACCTGAACTTCCTGAAGAGGCCAGTGGCTTCCATCACAATCTCAACGCTGCATTCACCCCAAGGGATCTTTGAAGGCAATGGTTGGTTAAAGACAGGAATCTCCGTATCATCAAGAATTATTGAATTGTCTCTTGCTTCGACAGTTCCTGGGTATGGTCCGTGAGCTGAATCATACTTGAGCAGGTAAGCGATATCTTTTGGGCTTGCCATATCATTTATTGCAGCAATCCTTATCCTTCCTGCCTGCCTTTCTTTCATGGATTCTTTCACTGCCTGTCTTGCAAGCTTGCCCAATCCATTGATTCCAATAACAATCTGCCTTTCTTTCTCCATTTTGATGCCTCCTCAATCTTCTGAAATCCTCTGAAATGATTTTGGATCGGTCAATCATCCTCATCATCCATATGATAATAATCACGGAACTCCTGCTCCTGCCTGTTCAGCTCATTGTTTACCGGGACAACCAATGCAGATTTTATTATCCTGCACTTCTCGACCCGATCTTTGTCATTTAAGTCTATTAGGCTGCCGTCTGCATTATAGAAAGCCATGCCCCATCTGGATGATACATTAACCAAGAAATATACCTCACCATCTGCTTTCAGGAAACCGCATTCTCTATAGTTGGGTTTTATTGTTGCTCCCTCAAATTCCCAACCTTGCTCCTTGCAAGCATTGTCTATCATAGAAAGCAGATCCCTGCCATGGACAGAGAAACTCTCATATTCATTGCTGCATGAAGTCCTGAATGCCATCCTTGACATGTAATCATTCTCCTTGAGCTCGCCAAGCACAATTGCAGCATCTTCACCATAATTCTCCGGCATCTTGTGGCGGTTCCAGTAGAATCTCATGCCGTCTCCTTGATCATTGAATCTCGGCCCGAATTTGATATCCGCCCCGGTTATCTGGCTGCCCGGATTCTTAGAATTGTATTCTTCGGCAACATCATCCGCTGAAGTCCCTGAATTTACATTCCAATAGAATATGAAGCTCTCAAGCTCTTCATCAATGAAATGCCTTTGCTTGTGAATCTTTTCTGCCATTTCAATGCATCTTGATGATATCTCTTCGTTGGTGTTTTCATTCATGCCGCTCTCCTCCGCTTAAGCTCATGCTTTGATCATACTTTAACCATGATTATCTATAGCTACCGCTAACCCAGTTTTTCTTCATTCCCATTAAACTTAAAACCGTGAATTTGAGGTTTACAGGCCCTATAGACTATAAATACGTTTCCTACTAAAAAACGGTTTTTGGTGTTAAAAAGAAACATTTAAATAGATGATAACCATAACTGACAGCATGGTGCTGGGCAATACTTTTTTTGATGCGCTGAAGAACAGGTGCGATTTCAATGAGAAAGAGATAGCAATACTGAAATCCCTCAGGAACGGCGATATTTCTGCAAAGAAGATATCTTCAAAATCAGGCATACCTTTGGGCAGATTGTATGAGCATCTGAACAGGCTTCTTGAATTCAGACTTATCGAAAAAAGAGGTAAGAAACCATGCGTCTACAGCATAGATAACATGGATGAAAAAGTGAGGAGTTTCATGAAGAACAGGTTTGACAAGGTGATAACTGATGAGGATGCTATACTCAGGACATTGAGCAACGGCGAAGAGAAAGATTACATAGAAGTGACACGATCAAAAGAGGAATTCACATATTCTCAGCTCAAGATGCTCGGATCATGCAAAAAACTCTATACCTTCTCAAGGATGGGATCAATGCCTCTTTTCATGTATCCAAGCAATTTTGATGATTTCCTTAGGCTAAGGAAAGAGGTCTCAAAGGCAAGGCCCACTCTTGCCCATTCGTCCACTGAGATGTCGCTGATGGTCACAAGGGCATACATTGATGCATACAAGGAAGGAAAGGAGCTTATCGCAGTCATGTGCAAGGATACATTCGATTTCCATTTCAATCTCGCAAGAAAGAGCCTTGGAGAGGATTTTGCAAAGAACATGCTGGATGACCTGAAGCAAAAGATGAAAAAATACAAGATAAAGATTTATCTTCTTGACGAGAATATACCCATGCAGATATTCATGAATGAGAACTCAGTCTATCTCTCTATGATACATGAAGGAGCTACATTCGGCTCAGTCATACACAGCACTGATGTCAGGAACATGTATATGTCCATGTATGATGGCATGATAGAGAGATCAGTGCCTATTGAGAAATACCTGAAGACTATTTCTGGCAAAAGATAAGCGTAGGATTGACTCGCAGAAAAGGCAATAGAAGAAAAATAAGCCTAAAATAAGATGAGATGATCATCAGTTCTAAAAAGCTTAAAACCCATAAATAGAGGTCTCCAGCCAGTATAGAGCTTAAACTAATTTTATACAAAAAAACGGTAAAATGTGTTAAAAAGAAACATTTAAATAATCCATTGCCATAACGCTTTCCATGGAGATATCAAACAAGATATTTGATGAATTAAAGAACAGGTGCGGTCTGAGCGAGAAGCAGACTCTTGTCATGAAATGTCTTAGGAACGGCGACCTCACTGCAAAGAAGCTCTCATCAAAAGCTAACATACCTCTCGGAAGGCTTTATGAGTACATAAGCGAGCTTCTTGGATATGGTCTTATCGAGAAAAGAGGGAAGAAACCATGCATCTACAGCATGGACAATGCAGATGAGAAGATACGAAATTTCCTGAAGACAAGGTTCAACAGGGTGATAAACGACGAGAAAGATATCCTTAACATGCTAAACAAGAAGGATGAAAAAGATTATATAGAGATAACAAAGACAAAAGAGGAATTCATCTACACTCAGCTCAAGATGCTCGGCACAAGCAAGAAGTTCTACACATACACGAGATTCGGTTCAATACCTTTCATAATATATCCTTCAAAACTGAACAAATTCATGAAATTAAGGGAAGCCATAATGAAATCAAGGTCAACTCTGGCAGGAGCCTCGAATGACACTTCCATGATGATAAACAAGGCTTACATCGATGCATATGCTTCTGACAGGTCGCTGATTGCGATAATCTGCAAGGAAAGCTTTGATTTTCACATAAACCTTGTTAAGAAGGAGCTCGGCCAGGAATTCTATGAGGATATGATAGATGACCTGAAAGACAGGATAAGGGATCATGACATAAAGATATATCTTGTCGACAAGCAGTTCCCTCTGCAGATATTCCTGAATGAGGATGTCGTCTATGTTTCGATTGTCCAGGGCGGAGCGACATATGGCACAATAATGCACAGCAAGGACGCAAGAGACATCTACATGCATCTGTTCGAGGAGATGACCAAGAGGGCAATCCCTATCGAGAAATACTTAAAGGGGCCGAAGAACTGATTGTCAGCTCAGCAAGTCTAATGATTAATCCCCTTCAAACTCGCACTGCGCATACACTTTGTATCCTTTTGCTTCCAGCTTCTTCCTTCCGCCGATGTCAGGAAGGTCAACGATGAAAGCGCACTCAACAACCTTGCCGCCGAGCTTCTCAACAAGCTTGCATGCAGCAAGCATTGTGCCCCCTGTTGCAACAAGATCATCTATTATAAGCACATTCTGGCCTTTTGTGATTGCATCCTTGTGCATCTCTATTGTGTCAGTGCCGTACTCCAGGTCATAAGTCTCAGAGACAGTCTCTGCAGGAAGCTTTCCTTTTTTCCTCACTGGAACAAATCCTTTTCCGAGAAGATAAGCGAGAGCTCCGCCGAGTATGAATCCCCTCGAATCAATTCCGACAACAACATCAATCTTCTGGCCCCCGTATCGCTTAACAAAATCATCCATCACAAGCTTCAGTCCGACTGGATCCTTGAGCAATGTTGTGATATCTCTGAACATTATTCCTTTCTTCGGCCAGTGAGGCACTGTACGTATCCTGGATTTTATTTCATGCATTGTTTCACCTGTTTATCATGTTGCGGACCATTTAATTCATTTAATCTAGATTGAGACTTATTCTCTTGCGCCTCCTGCGACCTTATATCAAGATACATATTTATTATGTCAAAACAGGTTATTGCAGGAGACTGTCTCAAATCCGCCAGAAATCCTTTCCTTTCCTCGCATCTCCTTGCAATTTCGTCAACAGGGAACTCAACATGCAACCCTATTGCAGCTGAATCCTTGACAAGAGAATCGAGATGATCCGCATCTTTTATGCCATAACAGGTTATATTTCCACTGCTGCATGGATTCTCAGGAGCTAGGACAGCATAAATTCCTCCCTTATCACAACCCACATCAGCAACTGTATATT
>JAPLZS010000029.1:0-926 GCA_026394915.1 Candidatus Woesearchaeota archaeon
ACGGAGCAAACACATTGCTCTGCGTAAATGAAGAAGGCAATTTCTACGAAGAGCATCTAACACCAGCAGCAGGGGACTGCGGGCCTTCCAACTTCACTTTCCCGCTGGATCATGAAAAATTGGCTGCTGCAATGAATGTCGTCAGGTGGAAGAACCAGAGCAGCTTCAGGCCAATAAATTATTCCCTGTACTACTCAAACAATACAGGGATGACATGGCATCTCCTGACTGCGACAGCAGGATCATCATACAACTGGTCCACAAGGACAATGAATGAGAGCTCAGATTACAGATTCAGGATAATCCCATATGATGGGATATACAATGGGACAGATTATGAGGTTCCATTTACGCTTGACATGAATGAATGGGTATGCTCTAATGATACAGAATGCGAATATCCCAACATAACCTCTGCATTGTACCATGAGAATAATACCAACAGCACGATAACGCTAATGGACAGCTCAACCTATACGCTGAGCGGAACAGGGACCTACAACATATCGCCTGCAGAAAACTATGCTGCCATAAGGATCAATGCAGAAAGCGCAAAGCTTGACTGCAATTACGGGAAGATAACAGGATCCTCTGCAGGATACGGCGTATTGATTGATGGATA
Source organism: Candidatus Woesearchaeota archaeon (assembly GCA_026394915.1). Lineage (GTDB taxonomy): Archaea > Nanobdellota > Nanobdellia > Woesearchaeales > UBA12501 > WJJV01. The sequence continues at coordinate 623 of JAPLZS010000029.1, forward strand.
TAACCATGCACACATCACAAAATGCTATATCTACAATTACAGCTACGGCATTGCTGTGAATAACTCAGACAGTTCATGCGTGCAGTACAATTTCATGGACAACAACGCGGTTTCTGACCTTGATCTTGCATCATCTTCAAATAATTCAAAGATTTCGCACAACAGCTTCTACAGCAATGGAGTCAATGACGCAGGAACCTCAAACAGCTTCTGCGTCTGGGATTACCTGTTTGGAATACCCATTGCAGCCCATGGAAACCTGTACGAGGAAAGGATAAACAGGAGCTATATAGAGGATATTCTC
>JAPLZS010000029.1:996-1979 GCA_026394915.1 Candidatus Woesearchaeota archaeon
CGGGCTTTCATGGACTTATCTCAATTCAACTTCATCGGGGGCATATTTCTGGAACATGTCTCTGATTCCAAGCAGAGACGATTACCTGATAAATGTGAGGCCTTACGACACTCTGCATAATGCGACAAATGCAACAAGCCATTATTTTGGTATACATAATATTATACCTTCTTTGTTCATATTGAACCAGACAAACTCAAGCAACGCCATACTCACTTCCTCAAATCCGCTTAAATCAGGGAGCAGCCTTGTGATAAACGTGAATGCATCGCATATATATGGGATTGATTCTGTATGGATTAATTTCTGGGGCAATGGGGTAAACTCAGCATCAATATGGAAAACCACATTAAGCAGGGTAAGCGGAACAGCCCATGATGGGATATGGCAGATAAGAATTGTAATCAATGAATCTTTCCCAGAGTGGGGATATGCCAATTACACTATCTATGCCAATGACACGATAACCAATACAGTATCAAATAACAGCAATTTCTCCATTGTCGACAATGAGTATCTGTGCCCTGATCACCTGGCGTGCGAGTATACAACCTTAAACGACGCCCTGTCAGGAGAGAACGGCGCAAACAGCACGATATCTGTGACAGGCAGCAACATGATTTATGGTTACACAGGAAGCAGCGGATCCTACTCACTGTATCCTTCGCATAATAGGGGCGCAATAGAGATAGATGCGTCAAACGTGACAGTGGACTGCGGAGGATCCACAATCTTCGGAAATCACCAGGCGTATGGAATATTATCAAAAGGATTCAATAACATAACATTATCTGAATGCAGGTTCAGCAGCCACATGATCGGATTGAACATATCTGACAGCGCCAAGGACCATATCTCTTTTGTTGATTCTTATGATAATGTGAACTATGGAATATATCTCAGCAATTTCACAAATGGAAACCTGAATTATGTCAATGTATCCAATAACACCAATGATGATATATTCATGAAAGGCTCAAACA
>JAPLZS010000029.1:2047-3202 GCA_026394915.1 Candidatus Woesearchaeota archaeon
AGAGAGAAGCAATGTATCCTATTCATCAAGGGCAGGCATAAACCTTACCGATTCATCATTTAACACCATAAAAAGCATAAACGCAGAATTCAACGATTATGGCGATGTTTACATAGGTCCGCTGTCTGTCAGGAACCTCATAGCAAATTCAACTATCATGGATTCAGCATCAGGCAGCCTTTTGGCAGTCTATGGAAGCTATAACAATGTGACAGGAAACCATTTTGATCATGTCTCTGAGGGATATTATGCACTGAGCATAATGAACAATGCGCTGTCAAACAACATTTGGCTCAATAATTTCTATGACAGAGGAGCCCTGAACAACGGCACAGGAACGTCCTTCTGCATGAATGTGCCAAGCCATCTCCAGAATGATGTGTACTCCTCTTCATCCTTGACAAGATCAGTAGGAAATTATTACGCTGCAACCATAAACAGCAGTCATGCGCTGAAAGGAAGCTGCGGAAACCTGCCAGAAGCCTTTGATGATTCAGACTATGATAATTATTATTCAATAATAGATGACTGTGATGATACGAATGTTTATGCTTACCCTGGAGCAACAGAATACTGTGATGATTTTGACAATAACTGCGATGGCCAGATCGATGAAGGGGTATGCAATGTGAAATTCCCAAGCGCAGGCACAAACAAAGGAGGAAGCTCTGGGGGCGGAGGAGGCGGAGGAGGATCTGGATATTCAGTTGAAGGAAAGAAGACTGCCCAGAACATAATAGACAATCCTGTTGTCACGCTTTACAGGGGCGATACAGTCTCTTTTGTCGTTAAAGGCATAGAAGAGAGCGTGAAGCTGAACAAGATCTACTTTGACAAGGTCAATGTTAGCATGCCTTTGCTCTCAAAGGGCATGATATTCAATCTCAATGAATCCATGATGTTTGATATAGACAAGGACGGATTAAATGACCTTGAGATACTCCTCTCCTCAATAGAGGGCTCTTCTGCAATATTCTACATAAAAGAGACCACAATCGAAGTCAAGCCAGAGATAACGAAGACTCCTGAAGAGATGCTCAAGGAAGGAGAGCAAAGTATAAAGGAAGAAAAAGCCGCAGAGAATCCTGCGCAGGAAAAGTCCTCTTTATCATCTGCCGGAAAGAAAGTGTTTGATTTCATGAAGAATTCATTCAA
>JAPLZS010000029.1:3277-9915 GCA_026394915.1 Candidatus Woesearchaeota archaeon
TCATATCAGTAAGCCTTGCAGTGCTGATATCTGTGATAGCAGGTGCAATCTCATACAGAAGGTTCATGGGAAATGTCAAGGCAGCAGAGGAATATGTCAGCAAGGCTCTTGAGAGCAGGATACCAGAGGCAGAGATAAGGCAGAAACTCATTGATTCAGGCTGGGAGCCTGAGATTGTGGAGTCAATGATAAAGATGGAGCTGAAGATAGCAGAGGAAAAGCAGCTAAATGCAGATGCAGAACAAGGAGAAAAAGAAGGCGAAGGCAAGGGAATCTAAAAGAAGACATTCTTGAAAAAGGACAGAAAGAATCAGAGATGAATGAGGTATTGAAATGATAAGGAAAATATTGATAACAAAAGAAGGAAAGAAATTTTATGTAGGAGACACAGGCAGGGATTTTCACACCCAGTTCGGTTTCATCAGGAAATCAGACCTGAAATCATCAGGGAAACTGGTGAAGACAAACAAAGGCGAGCAGATGCGCATCTTAGATCCATCTTTCATAGACCTATTCAGGAAAATAAAGAGGCATGCGCAGATAATCACTCCAAAAGACATTGGCATGATAATATCAAACACAGGCGTCAATAAGAAGTCGTATGTTGTCGAGTTCGGCTCTGGCTCCGGTGCACTGACCTGCTTCCTTGGCCATATTGCAAAGAAAGTATCGACTTATGACATTGATGACAGGAGCCTTGAAGCCACGAGAGAGAATGTAAAGCTGCTTAAGCTTAAGAATGTCGATGTGAACAAGGCAGACTGTTATGCAAAGACAGAAGAGACAAAAGACAAGAATGCAGACCTTGTAGCAATAGACCTTCCAGACCCCTGGAAGGCGCTTGATAATGCAGTCAGGGCAGCAAAAACAGGAGGATTCATTATCTCCAATGAAGCAAGGAAAAAAGGCCTGTTGGTATTGAGGACAATAGAGCTTATCGAGAGAGAATGGGTGCTGGATAAAGACAGGGCAAGGCCTGACTTCAGGGGGCTTGGCCACACAGGATTCCTGACATTTGCAAGGAAATTAGAATAAAATATGACATGAAGAAAGAAATCAGGATTTTGGGCATAGATGATTCATCTTTCAATAGGTTCAGGGACAAGAAAGTCTTTGTTATAGGCGCATTCTTCAGAGGGGGAGACTGGATTGATGGAATTATGACAACAACTGCGAGGATAGACGGCAATGACGCAGCAGGCAATATCATAAAGATGGTAAAGAAGAGCAAATTCCGAACTCAGATACAGGCCATACTGCTGGACGGCATCGCAGTAGCAGGTTTTAATGTGATTGACATTGAAGAGCTGAACAAGAAAACAAAGATGCCAGTGATTGTTGTGGTGAGGAGATATCCTGATTTCAGGAGAATATTCTCTGTTCTTGAAAAACTTAAGATGAAAAAGAAGATTGAAATAATAAGAAGAGCAGGAGAACCGGTAAAGATTGGGAAGATTTATGCCCAGTTCAAAGGAATAAAAGAGCAGGATGTCAGGGAAATATTGAAGATAACCTGCACAAGGTCATTCATCCCAGAGCCGATAAGGGTTGCGCATCTGATCGGCCAGGGCATAGGCTTGGGAGAAAGCAAGGGGAATGCCTGATTCACGGCATATCCTCTAATCTACCGACAAGATCCTTCAGATAATCACCATACTGCGGAGATTGCGCTATCTCTTTAATCTCCTCTTTTTTCCTTATTATTTCACCGCTTGGAACCCTCGTGTACTTTTTTGAGCCAATCTTGCTAAGAAAGCCATCTTTTTGGTATATCACAAAGTTTATGAGAGTTCTTGCATCAGGAGGCACATCGCATTTAAGGTTTGCCCGTACAGTTGCGCATAATGTTTCTCTGTTATATCTTGAGAAGACCCCATAAACATACTCCCTGTTCAGTGGCCAACCATCTTTTTCATAAGACAATTCAAGTATCCTGTCATCCCCTGGTTTTATGATGACAAAAGGCCTTAATTTGTCAGGTTTACCCACTAATATTGAAGACGGGCATTCAGTCCCATGAAGTTCCATCATAAGATTTGAATTCATCAAAAATTCGATTGGTGCTGGCAATTTTATCATTCATATATTGAAGAAAAAATCCTTTTTATGCCTTTCTGTTTTTTTCCGGAAGATTTCTAAGGTAAAACGGAAGGTTTGCGGAATTTGTTTATTGCTTAAGCATAATACAGCTTCTTCTCGCTCTTCTGCTTCCTGTCCATCTGTGAGTCTGGTTTGTTTATCCTTGGCCTCTGTGACTCCTGGTCCCTTCTCATTGTGATGTCAAGGTCTCCGAGGAACATGTTCATTCCTTCTGCCATTGAGAAAGGGCCCTTTGCATTCCCGTGCTTTGCAGGCCTTCCATCAAAGACAATCAGCTCATCAGAGAGATAATCTATAAAGAGGATGTCATGGTCAACGACAAGGCACGAAGCATTCCTCTGCTCTATGAAATCCCTTATCACTTTTGAGATAAGCAGCCTCTGCTCTACATCAAGGTATGCAGACGGCTCGTCAAGAAGATAAACATCAGCATCCTGCGAAAGGCAATGCGCAATTGCGACCTTCTGCAGCTCTCCTCCAGAGAGCTCATTCAGCTTCTTTGTCATTAAATCCTTCAGTTCAAGAGGCCTCACAAGCTGGACATCATATTTCTGGAACGCATCATTGACAAATGATGCGACAAGCTCATCGCTGTCAGATTCAAGATACTTGGTATTGTAGCTCACTCTCAGTTTCCTGTCGATTATTCCCTTGGCCTCTTCAAGAACTCCTGCAAGTATCTTGACAAATGTGGTCTTTCCAATCCCATTCTCGCCCAGCACTCCGCAGACATCATTCTTCTTTATGCTTCCTTCATCTGCAGCAAGGTCGAACTTGCCGAGCTTCTTCTTCAGGCCTTTCCATGAGACAAGCACTGGTTTTATCCTTTCCTTTGGTACAGGCCTGACTGTGAACTTTATCTGTGCGCTCCTGAATCTTATGTTTTCATCTCTTAACTGGCCATCGAGGAAGACATTGATGCCGGTCTTTGTGGCCTTTGGCTGGCTCACAATGCCGTAAGCGCCTTTCTCCCCGTACATTATATTTATCAGGTCTGCCATATAATCAAGAATTATAAGGTCATGCTCAACTACAATGACAGCAGTCTTCTCATCTGCAAGGCCCTTTATGAACTTGCTGATTTTGATCCTCTGCTTTATGTCAAGATAAGAAGTAGGTTCATCAAAAATATACAGGTTTGCGTCTCTGAGAACAGTTGCAGCAATAGCGACCCTTTGCAATTCTCCGCCGGATATCTTTGAGACATCTGTGTCAAGGAAATCCTTCAGCTCAAGAAGCTCTATCATCTCATCCATCTTTCCCATTTCATCGACTTTCTTCAGCAGATCCTTAACTTTGCCGTCAAATTTCTTCGGGATAAGCTCAACCTGCTGGGGCTTGTAGCTTGCCTTTATCTTTCCATCCCTCACTTTCTCAAAGAAAAGCTGGGCTTCTGTGCCTTTGAAATAATCTATCATGTCCTTATGGCCTGCCTCTTTCTCCTTCCCAAGGTTAGGCTTCAGGATGCCTGCAAGTATCTTTATTGCAGTTGATTTTCCAATCCCATTCACTCCAAGCACTCCAACGACTTTGCCGAATATAGGGGTTGGGAGATTATATAAGTGGAATCCATTCTCTCCATACCTATGGATAGGATCCCTGTCAAGCGCTTCTGGAAGATTGACTATATGGATTGCGCCAAAAGGACACCTGTTTGAGCATATCCCACAGCCTGTGCACAGGTCTGTGTTTATCCTTGCCTTCTTGTCCTCTCCCTTCACAATGCACTCTTTTCCTGTCCTGTTGACAGGGCATAATTTAATGCAAAGATAATCTCCACAGCCCCTTGGGCTGCATTTCTCTTTCTCAATGACTGCAATTCTTGACATATATCTTCCTTTATTTGCGGTTATTATTAAATATTATGGAAATATTCAAATTTATCCATTTTACGTCAGTTATTCGGACTACTCCGAGCGAAGCGAGGATGTAGTCCTTGATGGCGGGGTCAAGGAACAAGACCCTTGGAGGAAATATTTAAATATACGCCTAAAAATATGCTTCTCATGACCCTAAAATGTGATATCTGCGGAAAGAAGGTTGAAGAGACATTCCTTAAGAAAGTGTTAGGCACCTATGTCAAGGATAAGAAAGGCAAGAAACACCTCATCTGTCCAGAGTGTCAGAACAAGTTCCCCGAAAAAGAAGAAATATTAAAAAAGATTTGATTCTCCTGCATATAACGTCAAATGATATGATTATACGCGCCCCTGTAGCATAGTGGCTAATGCGTCGCTCTCGTAAAGCGAAGATCGTGAGTTCAAATCTCATCAGGGGCTTATGGGACTCCGCTAGGAGTCGCATGTGTTTTCCCAAGGCTTTTTCTAAAAGGCTTGTGGTAATCTCATCAGGGGCTTAAAAAAATATTTAACAAATTATAGAACTATCTAGCATTTATACTCTCGGCATATCTTTGGCATCTTTTCTGTTCCATGAACATCACATTTGCCTTCTGAATCAAAATGTTCGCATACATCAACAGGAAATAGGCCATAATCTTCAGATATTAATATTGCGGGCTTGCCCTTTGTTTTTATGCCTAATTCTTGATGTCTTCCTTCACAAAAAACCATTTTCTTCTCAAGAGGGCATTCTGAGCAATCAGCAACTCCTTTACCGACACTATTATACTTTTCATTATAAATACGATAAAGATCCATTATGTTCTTATTAGCAGCAACAACTTCAGGCAGATTCTCTGGGCCTTTGCATTCTTGGCATAGGCAGCTCTCTTCAGGGCAGTCAATACAATCCTGAATACCTTGTTCTGCCCAATCTTCTGTTAATATTATCCTTGCACCTGCCATTTTATATACAGAAGGTATTAATAATATATAAATCTTTCTATACTTAACCACTGTATAGTAGTCATACAAAAGGCCAATAACCTTTTAAATCTGTATACTAGCCTGGCTTTATGCAAAAGAAAACAGAGAAAGCAAAGAAAACATGGTTTGAAAGAGCCATCTTCCTATCATGGTACTGCTCAAAAGGAGACTGCAAGTTCTGCTACATGTCTATACAGAAAGACAGGATAAAAGATCCGAAGAAAGCAAGGCGGAGAAAAGAGGCAATACTTGCAGAGGTTATTATCTCAAAGGTCTGCGGCTGGAAAGTAGAGTTCCTCAGCGGAGGTTATGATTCTTACTCTGTTCCAGAGCTTGTGGCAATCACAAAAGACATCCATAAGATAACCGGACAGAAACAATGGCTCAATGTTGGCGTGCTGAAGAAAGAGACAATCAGGAGATTCATGCCGCATATTGAAGGTGTGTGCGGCGCTGTCGAATGCATCAATCCAAAGGTCAGGAAAGAAGTATGCCCTTCAAAGCCAATTCAGCCTATAATCAGGATGTTCAGGGATGCAGAAAAGCTCGGTCTGAAGAAGGCTATGACAATCATAATCGGGATCGGAGAGACAGAGAAGGATATCCCTTCTCTTGTGAAATTCATAGAAGAGAACAAGATTGACAGGATAACATTTTATGCATTGAATCCTCACAGGGGAACAATATTCAGGAAAGGCCCTGCAACAGGTTATTATACCAAATGGATAAAAGAGATAAGGAAAAACTGCCCAACTCTGCAGATTATAGCGGGTTCATGGGTGAACAGGCTTTCTGAGATCCATCTTCTTCTTGAAGCAGGCGCAGATGCAATCACAAAATTTCCAGCAATAAACCTATTTGGAACAAGGTATGCAAAACGAATTGAATCAGAGGCAAAGAGAGCAGGCCGGGAATTCACAGGCACTCTAACAAGAATGCCAGATATCGACTGGAACAAAGAGGTTGACAAACTCGGCTTTGATGAGAACCTCAGCAAGAATATGAAGATCAAACTCTTGGATTATATCAACCAGATGAAAAAATAATTCTCAGATCTGTATCTTCGAGAACAGGTAGCTTCCTATTGCAAGGAAAATGGATGCAACAGCTGCAAGGACAATGAAATCAATGCCAAGCCCGTAATGAGATGCTCCTGCCATCGTGCCTCTCAGGCCGTCAACACCATACGAAAGCGGATTGAGCATGACTATTATATCAAGGAATCTTGGAAGCCCCTCAAGAGGGAAAAGAGAGCCGGAAAGGAAGAACAAAGGCATGACCAGGAAATTTATTATCATCTGGAAGCCGTGGAAATCATCGAGTATGGAAGCTATTGCAGTGCCAAGTGCAGTAAAGGTAAGTGATATCAGTATCATGAATAATATCGCCATAGGAAGCATAGAAAGATTCACTATCCTGAATCCCACAGCATAAGATATTGCAAGTATTATCAGGCCCTGTGCTGTTGATATTGTTGCTCCCCCTAAAGTCCTTCCTATCATGATCTCAAGCCTTGAGACAGGTGCTGCAAGAGTCTCCTTGAGGAAGCCGAACTGCCTGTCCCAGATTATCTCTATCCCTGAGAATATTGAAGAGAAGAGTATGCCCATTGTGACTATGCCAGGAACAAGGAACTGGATGTAATTGCCCTGGCCTGCTTTCTGGAACACCGGACCAAAGCCGAATCCCAGTGCAACAAGGAAAAGAAGA
>JAPLZS010000147.1 GCA_026394915.1 Candidatus Woesearchaeota archaeon
AAGTTAAGGCTTCCATCAGTGTTCTCTCCTGTCGCATCATTCATTATCCTGCCTTCTGCATTAAGCCTCTGCCAAAGCCTTGTCTTAGGCAGGGCTGTGAGCATGCCGACCATCGCAGTCACAACACCCACTTCCTGTATGAACTTGATCTGGGCATCGAATGTAGTCTCTGTATCATTGTCAAATCCCACTATGAATCCGCCCATGACCTGCATCCCGTTCTGCTGGATTATCTTGACAGAATCTGCAAGATTCATCTTAAGGTTGTGCATCTTGCCGCACTCTTTCAGGCTTTCAAGATTCGGAGTCTCTATCCCGACAAATACCTTGTGGAAATTTGCCTGCCCCATCATCCTCATCAATTCAGCATCCTCTGCAAGGTTTATGCTCGCTTCGGTCATCAGTTTGAATGGATATCTGTGTGTTTTCTGCCAGTCTATGAACAATGCAAGCATCTTCTTCACATTTGCCTTGTTGCCTATGAAATTGTCATCAACAATGAACAATGAGCCCCTGTAGCCTGCATCATAAAGCAGGTTTATCTCATTGATCATCTGCTCCGGCGACTTTGTCCTTGGGATCCTTCCGTTCATTATCACGATATCGCAGAATTCGCAGTCAAACGGGCATCCTCTTGAATACTGCACAGCCATTGTTGCATAATCCCTGAAATTTATCAGGTTCCATGATGGCGGAGGTGTTTTTGTTATGTCGGGCCTATCTTTTGAGGTGTAGAATCTTTTCAATCTTCCTTTATCAAGGTCCTTGAGAAACATCGGAAGAGTCATCTCTGCCTCATCCAGGACAAAATGATCAACGCCTTTGAATATCTCATGCTGGGTGTTGAATGCAGGGCCTCCTGCAACAACTATTTTGCCGAATTTTTTGCATCTGCTTATTATTTCCTGCGCGCTTTGCTGCTGGACAAGCATTGCGCTTATGAAGACCATGTCAGCCCATGCAATCTTCCAGTCTTCAAGCTTTGAGATATTTGTGTCAACAAGCTTCAGGTTCCATTCTTTGGGCAGCATTGAGGCTACTGTGAGAAGGCCCAAGGGAGGCAGAGTGGCTTTCTTTGACACAAACTTGAGAATGTGCCTGAAACTCCAGAAGGTGTCCGGATACTGTGGGTAAATAAGCAAAATATTCATTTTATGCTGCCTGTACTGCCTGCAAAACGCAGGATATATGCATTGTTAGATATAATTGGTTATATGATCAGGAAAACGCAGATTTTATTTAAATGTTTTGGAATATACCATTTCTGAATACAAAAATTTAAAAGATAGCCTTACTAATCTGATATTATGGGTGGAAATATAGAGCAGCGTATTGAGATTTTGTCTCCTCATTCAGATGATGCAGGCCTCTGTGTCGGTGGAAGAGTGTTGGATCTAAAGGAAGTTCCTCATGTCTCTGTTGGTGTTACAAGCATATTCACGGTATCTGATCATATTGCATCTGGATCAGGAAATCCAGAAGAGGTAACAAGAAAAAGGAAACTAGAAGATCAGGCTTTTGCAAGAGAAGCAGGATGCTCACTTACTGACTTAAGCATGCTTGATGCCCCTTTAAGAGGATACAAAGAATGCAATGCTAATCTTGACATAAGAGGGGGTCCTCTTCTGTATGTTGTCTGTGCTGATTATTCACATGAATCAAGCACAATCAAGGAACTGAAGGAAAAGCTTAAGGAGAGATTCCCTAAAGATACTGGCAGTGAGATTATATTATACTGCCCATTAGGTGTTGGCGGCATGAAATCAGCGCATGTCGATCATATGGTCACATTCATGGCAGTGCATGGGCTTATAGAAGAAGGTTTCTTCAGGAATGTCAGGTTTTATGAAGACCTTCCTTATGCAACGTGCGGTGATCTGCTGCAGACCAGGCTTGAAGAGCTGCGTGGAGTCTTTAAGGATATCAGACCGGTTATTCTTGAGATTAATATAAAAAAGAAAATAAGCCTGCTGAATGTTTATGACAGCCAGATCCCGAGGGGCTGGCTCGAGGCAATAGATGATTATTCTGCCTCGCTTATTGGAAAAGAAGAAAAAAGTATAAAAAGGTATTACGAAAGGATATGGATTCCTGAATTTTGATGTAATCAATTTGATATGGCCTCTAAATAATAAACTATATATACTGCCTTCTTTTAATAGTCTCCAGTCAGTTTAAAAAAGAGGGGAATCATGCTTGTAATCCATCATATAGAGGACAAGATTGTGGCAAATGAGGCTGTCAATCCATGCTTCATCCTCGCAAACAAGATTGGAGGATATTTCTCTTTCTCTGAAAAGCCAGTGAGCAGGTACCAGGGAGCATGCTTCAATAACGGGAATGAGATTGTAAAGGTGATAAACAGCATCTTTCCTTCTGGCAAAGGCAGCATAACAAAGATTAGGAACAATTTTCACTCAATTGACATCGAGAGAGGAAGGCACAAGGAAAGCATAATGATGCCTCTGTTCTACAATTCTATAGTCTATGAGACAAGCGAAGAGGATGACATCGAGG
>JAPLZS010000071.1 GCA_026394915.1 Candidatus Woesearchaeota archaeon
CCTCGCACTTTATCTCTTTATGATCAGTATCAAAGTATTCTGAAACCAGTCTTGCATATTTTATGTCTTCTATCCTCCTGTCATGGCCGAAATCAACAGAAAAGCTCTTTATCGGCACATCCAGCTCATGCATCATTGCAGCTATTGAGCTTGAGTCAAGGCCTCCAGAGAGATATATTCCCAGAGGAACATCAGAGATAAGCCTTCTCTCGACAGAATCCTTGAATTCTTTCTGAAGCTTCTCTACAAAATATGATTCTGACTTGTTATTCTGTATGTCTATCTTGATATCCCACCATTTTCTGATTGCCAGCTTCTTTGCCTTGAGGTCGTAGACTGCATAGTGGCCCTGCATGAGCTTGAATACATCCTTGACCATTGTGCTCTCATCTGTGTTGTATCTGAATGTCACAAACTTATTGAGCGCATTCATATCAACCTCTTTCTTAATGTCATGCAGAAGGATTGCCTTGAGCTCAGAGGCGAATATGAACTTGCCGTTCTTGTTATAATAATAAAGAGGTTTCTTGCCCAGCCTATCTCTTGCAAGGAAAAGCAGCTTTCTCTTTGAATCATAGATGCAGAAGGCGAACATTCCATTGAACTTGTCCAGACACTTTGTGCCATACTCTTCGTAAGAATGGATTATGACCTCTGTGTCAGAGTCTGATATGAATTTATGTCCCTTTCTCTCAAGCTCTTTCCTTATTTCCTGGAAATTGTATATCTCTCCATTGAATGTGATCCAAACAGTGCCTTCTTTGTTTGACATTGGCTGGTGACCTTTTGGAGAAAGATCTATTATTGACAGTCTTCTGTGGCCAAGGGAGACATTACTATCTGCATAGAGTCCATAATCATCAGGCCCCCTATGATCAAGTATGTTGAGCATCTTCTTTGCCAGCTCCTTATTGTCCCAGTTGAATCCAAGTATGCCGCACATTATCTTTTCCTCGCAATGACCATGAATCCCACGCTTAAGTTCCACATCAGGCCTTTCATTATATATCTTATTATAGAGTAAGGGAATTTGAGGCCTTCTGGAACAACAAACTCTGATTCAAACCCGCATTCCCTGAACAACCTTCTCAGCCTTCTGTATGAGAATAGTTCTGTGACTTCATAGCCGCATGTCCTTTCTTTGTGGAACAGATGGATATATCTTTTCTGGATGAACTTTGGAAGATAAGTCAGTAATGGAAGCCCATAATGGCCTTCTTTCCACCAGTATTTGTTGTTTGTAGTCAGATAGACAATGCCTTCATCTGTAAGGCATTTCTTTATTACCCTCAAGAATTCTTTCTGGTCCTCAATGTGTTCTATGACCTCTGAACAGATGATTATGTCAAACTGGTCTTTGCATTTCCTGAGGAAAGCAGATGCAGTGCTTTTTATGAACTTCACATTCTTTCCCCTGAACTCAGGGGATCTCCTTATATCAACTCCTAACAATGACTTGACTTTCGGAGCAAGAGGTATTGAAAGCCTTCCGCTCCAGCAGCCTATGTCAAGCATTGTGCTGTCTGCAAAGGGTTTTTTCATGCGCAATTCCAGCGTCTTTTCGATGTTGAACGATATTCTGGCCATTTTTTCTCGTTTATTATTTAATTCCCTATTCTATGATGCCCTTCAAAAATCCGATTGCATAGAGCAAGTGCTGTATCGGGATGAGGAATATGCTTATTATAGAATATATC
>JAPLZS010000144.1 GCA_026394915.1 Candidatus Woesearchaeota archaeon
GGATATTTCTCAAACGGCTTGATTGTAACTTATATGGAGATGTATTTAGTCAACCAGACAAATCCGTCAGGAGAGATAATAGATGAGACAAACCCGATCCGCTCAGACCAGAACATTACAATAAGGTTTGATGTCACAAACATCGGCGGAACAATAAGCTCTGTGTGGATAATCGTCTGGAAGACTGTTGCCTCTGCTGGAAATATACTCTGGCAGGGAGTGATGAGCCTTATCGGAGGCATATGGCAGGTGCAGGTTCCTGTGAATGCGAGCTATCCGGCTTATGTCAACTATACTGTGTTCGCCAATGACACTGCAAACAGGACAACGCAGGCTGAGGGGAATTTCATAACCTTCGGAAAGAACATAAGCGCATGCGGAATCCTGAACTCAGCAAACACAACATATTATCTTACAAACAACATCACATCAGTATTGACATGCCTGAATGTCACTGCGAACAATGTGACGATTGACGGAAAAGGCTACTGGATAACATACGGCACAGCAGGAACAGACTATACTTATGGCATTGTCGTTGACAACTTCAACTTCACTGTCATCAAGAATGCAAGGATCACAGAATATGAAACAACAGGCTCATACAGATATGGGATATATTTCAACAAGGCAAGCAATGGCTCCATATCCAACAGCATGATAAACACATCAGGAACATCCAGCTATGGGATCTATCTGTTCACAAGGTCCAATTTCAACAGCATATTCAACAACACAATCAATACTTCTGCAAACTATGCTAATAATATCTATATAAATTTAAATTCCAATTCAAATAATATCGCAAATAATACAATATCTGGTCAGGGAAGTGTAATGGCAGGAGTTCAAATGGCTTCAAGCTCATTGAATACCTTGTATAATAATAGTATAACAGTTACTGGCACAAGCAACAGTTATGGAGTTTCTGATGCTGCTGATTCAAACAATATAATAAATAATATAATAAAAACAAGTTCAACAGAGAATGTAGCAGGACCAGGAATCTATGTGCAAGGAAATACAAACAATGTAACAGGAAACATAGTTACTACAATAAGAGATTATGGAATTGAAATATATCAAGGCACATTGAACAATATCTCAAACAACCAGGTAAATTCATCACGGTCAAACAGTTATACAATTTATGGGACAACAATAGCCCATCATAACAACACAATAGGTCCTGATAATCTTGCAGAAGGAAAGCCGGTTAATTATACTTTCAATGCAGCAAACCTTGTGATCAATAATACTGATTACACAAGATATGGAGAGGTTATGTTCGGCTATTCAAGGAACATCACAATAATGAACTCCAATTTCAGCAATGATGGTCTTAATCTGTTCAACACAAGCATATCAAACATAAGCAACAATATGATCAATACATCAAAGGGATATGGGATATTACTGTTGTCATCATCTGACTTCAATAACATAACCAATAATGTGATAAACACATCAGAAAAGTATGGTCATGGAATCTATTTAAGCACAAATCCAAAAGGAAACATAATAGATGGTAATAAGGTTAATGTTTTTAGCAAGGGTAATCTGGGTGATTGTATCCTTTTAGATTCATCTACAGATAACATCATAGAAAGAAATCAGCTGCAAAATCCAAATGGCCAGGGTAAAGTAATTGAAATAATCTCAGATTCATCCAGAAATCTGATAACAAATAATTCAATGATGAGTCTGTATGGTTCTGGAGTATACTTGGAGTCTTCGTCAAATAATGCATTTGTGGACAATGATATTACAACGAACTACGCTTATAGTAGCGGATTCTCTCTAAATTGGGATGTTACCAATATCACAATAGACCGCCTGAGAGTAAAAGCAACAGGCAGCGCATTAGAAGTGAACGGCGTAGTCAATTTCACATTGAGCAACAGCATATTAAATGTAACAAATGAAACTACAGGAGCTGCTCTCATTTTAAGTGAATGGGAAGCAGGTGGAATATGGAATTTCACAAATGTGACGTTCAACCATAGCAGGATTGCATGGACAGAAGTAGCGACTGGAACACTGAATGTCAAATGGTATCTTGATGCCTATGCGAACTACTCAGACGGCTCTCCAGCAGCAGGGGCGCACATATCTGCATGGTACAACAAGACAAGCCCCATATTTGATGCTGTCACAGATTCAAACGGAGTGATACCTCATCAGGCGCTGATGGGATACAGCCAGAACGGATCAGATGCAGCGACAAATATAAATTATTATTCAAATTACACATTCAATGCTTCATCTCCACCCTATATTAATTTAAGCCAGGAATTGGACATGAGCACAAATAGGCATATTTTCTTCACATTTATCAAGCCTGCTGTTGTGAACCAGACAAACCCTTCAGGTCAGATAGTCAATGCAACTAATACAATATTCGCAAACCAGAACCTCACGATAAGGGTGAATGCAACAGGGATAGGAGAGACAATCAGCACAGTATGGATAATAGTCTGGCAGACTGTTGCATCAGCAGGCAACATACTCTGGCAGGGATTGATGAGCCTGATCGGAGGATTGTGGCAGGTCCAGGTTCCTGTGAATGAGAGCTATCCGACATACGCAAATTACACTGTGTTTGTGAATGACAGCACGAACCATACTGTCCAGACTGAAGGAAACTTCATAGTAAACGGCATATCATTGACCGGCTGCAGGGAATTAAGCCAGGCAAACACAACATACATACTGGCAAGCAATGTCTCATCAGACAATACATGCTTCAACATAACTGCATGGAATGTGACGCTGGACTGCAGGGGATACACAATAGATTTCGCGAACTCAAAGACAGACGAAGGATATGGCTTTGGCGTGATAAGCTATGAAAATGACACAACAATAAAGAACTGCAACATCTCAAGGGACTCAAATATAGGGAGATATGCCTGCGGAATATTCCTTTTGAACAGCAGCC
>JAPLZS010000070.1 GCA_026394915.1 Candidatus Woesearchaeota archaeon
ATCCGAGGATTGTTGAGGAAGGCTTTCTTGACAAGATAATAACCCTAAACGGCGATTTTGACATAAGCCTTCACATAGAGCCTTTTCCCATAGAGACAATGATGATAACCCTTAATTCTGAATTGCAGAAGCAGAGGGCTGACCTGTATGCAATGGAAAAGAAGGACATCATAAGCCCTGCCCTTGAGATACAATATAAGGACACAAGAAATGTCCTGGAAAACCTGCAAAAAGGCAATGAGAAGCTGTTCAACCTTTCCTTCTACATAACCTGCAAATCAGACACTCTGGAAGGCCTTAATACCCTCACAAAGAAGGCAGAATCAGAGCTTAACTCAATGCTCCTGATACCCCAAAAACCCCTGTTTTTGAGCCATAAAGGCATTATATCCACTATCCCCTTGGCCAATAATAAGCTCGGAATAAGGCGTAATGTGACTACCAATGCCCTCTCTGCCTTCTTTCCTTTCACAAGCCAGTTCTTGCAGATTGATGAAACAGGCATATGGCTGGGCCTGAACAAGAACAATATACCTATAATAAAGGACATCTTCAAGCTGTATAATGCAAATGGCGTTATCCTTGCTTCTTCTGGTGGCGGAAAATCTTACTTCACAAAGCTCATGATCTCAAGGCTTCTGCTAAATGGCACAAAAGTGATGGTCATTGACCCCCAATCAGAATATACTGATCTGGTCAATAAGTTCAATGGAGAGCTTATCACAATATCAAGGACATCAGAGACTATCATAAATCCCCTTGACCTCATGGGGCATGATTATGACGAGAAGAAATTGACCTTATTTGATTTATTTCCTGTAATGCTTGGCCAGACTTCTGAGATACAGAAAGCAGTCCTTGACAGGGCTCTCACAGCAGTGTATGAAGCGAAAGGCATTACGAATGATAAGGGGACTTGGAGAAGAGAGCCACCTATAATTGGAGACTTGCTGCATCAATTGATAACAATGTCAAAAGACGCCACGCTGGTGGAAAAGGAGACTTACAGAAGCCTGATTAACAGGATAGAGATGTATGCGAATGGCGTCTTTTCCTTCCTGAACAAACAGACAAACCTGAATTTTGAAAACAGGTTTGTCTGCTTTAACATAGGGGACATGCCAAATCAGGTAAAGCCTGCAATCATGTTTCTCATCCTTGATTATGTTTATATGAAGATGAAGAAGGACATCGAAAGGAAAATCCTTGTCATTGATGAGGCTTGGTCGCTGCTTGAGAGAACAGAGGACGAAAGCTATATCTTCAAGATTGTCAAGACATGCAGGAAATTCAATCTTGGTCTTTTATTGATTACTCAGGATGTTGGGGATTTATTGAAGAATGATGCAGGGAAAGCTCTCCTGAACAATTCAGAATATACTCTGCTTTTGAGGCAGAAGCCTTCAATCATTGCAGATGTTGAAAAGACTTTCCAGCTTTCACAGAAAGAAAAGGAAAGACTGCTTACAGCAATGGCCGGAGAAGGGATACTGATTATATCAAATGAGCATACTGAAATAAAGGTTGTTGCTTCGCCAGAAGAGCATAAGGTCATAACAACCAATGCTGATGAGAGGTTGCAGAATGAAAGGGGAAATGCCAATGAGATAGTGACAGAATTTGAGAAAACAACGCTTGACTATTCAAAGGGCATATTCAGGAAGGCAGAGCTGAAAAAAGAGGAAGTTGAAGAGCTTCTGAAAATGGGCTATGTCCTTTCAAGCCACATAGGCCTTTATGGCGGAAGAAGGGAAGAGTATCTGTTAAAACCACGCTATAATGAGACCCCTGAGCATTTCTTTGTGATAAAAATAATAGAAGAGTATGTAAGACAATATACCAACAAAGTTGAGATATTTGTCAGCACAAGCCCTGATGTTGTCTTTGAGTACAATGGTAAAAAGGTAGCTATTGAAGTTGAAACAGGGGACAAATATGAAAATGCAATGAAAAAACTGCTGTTTAAAATAGAGCATATGAACAGAACCTACGGGGATGATTGGTTTTTTGTGGTCACAGATTGGAGTTATAAGAAAAAATACCAAAAATTAGGCAGGGTTTATGTAAGA
>JAPLZS010000046.1 GCA_026394915.1 Candidatus Woesearchaeota archaeon
GACTGGAGAGTCTATGCAAGGACAGATGACCTTTACATAAGGAGGTATGAGGAGGAGAGGAACCTTTCTGTGCACATAATCCTTGACGCTTCTGCAAGCATGAACTTCGGCGCAAAGATGAAGAAGTTTGACTATGCTGCGATGATCGGCGTCGGCTTCGGCTATCTTGCGATGAAAAGCAACGAGAAGATACAGTTCTCGACATTCGGCGAGGACCTCATGATCTTCAAGCCGAAAAGAGGGATGAACCAGCTTGCCAGCATGGTTGACCATCTGAACAGCGTGAAGCCAGAGGGCCATTCCAAGTTTGTTGAGTCGATATTCAAGTACAAGAAGATGATAAACACAAGGTCATTGATAGTCATAGTGTCTGACTTCCTGATAAGCATAGATGACATAACAAGGGCGCTGTACATACTCGGAGACCATGACATACATGTGATACAGGTTCTGGACCCTGTTGAGAGGGATTTCATGCTTGACGGAGACCTTAAGCTGTTTGACTCAGAGACAAAGGACATCATGAAGACGACGATAACGCCGAGGCTGAAGATGGATTATTCCAACAGGATGCACAACCATGTCATTGAGATCGAGAAGACCTGCAAGAAGCTCGGGATAGACTTCTTCTCTGTGAGCACAGACACGCCGATCTTTGATGTGTTCTATAAGATACTGAAATAGAATTGATGATATCATCATATCAATTATTGCCTGTACTTGCCGGGTTCCTTGTTAGGATCAACTCTTTTCTTATAGAATGCACCTTCAATGAGCCTGTATGCAAACCTTCCGTCAACATGCTTCATCGGAGTGCCTATCACAGAACAGCATGAGTCGCATACAAGGTTTGAGATGTCTTTTGTCGAGCTGTAGCCTGTATACTGGAGCCCTTCCAGTTTAAGAGGGTGGAATATCCTGTTCAGATAAGTCCTGTACAGGTGGCCAGAACCGTCTTTCTGATAAAGGAAGAGGTAAGAATTGCAGTTAGCGCAGCATATATCAAGGAATTTGGCATTGCCGCCCCTCTGCCTCCTAAAAACATCATTCTTTAGCTTGAACATAGGGCCTCAGCAGTCTTGCCATCATTTGAGATTATTTGAGATCGTGAATTGCCTTGTTTATCTGGCCTTCATCTTCTTTATAGATATGAAAACTGTCGACGAAATGGACATATTTTCCAGGCATCACACCTATTGACTTTGAAACATGGCTCATCAATGCTGCGCAGATGTTGAGGTTCATCAGGAATTTCTTGTAAGCATCGCATGCTCTCATATGGACATGCATCACAAGCTTTCCATTCTCTACCCTGAACCATATTATCTGTATGCACGGCACTTTTCTCTCGTCAGGGTCTATTTCAGGCGACCACATTGAGATCTGCGCCCTTTTTGAGAAAGGGTCTTTCTTAAGCTTCTCGATCACTGAATTTATCTGGTTGAAAGTATTGTCTCCTGCAGGGAAACTGAATATCCTGCTGTGATAGAGAGCATGCTCTGGAAGAACCTTGTCAGCGTTCACTCCAAGTACAATATAATCGTTGTATGCATCAAGCACGTCTTTTTTCATCGGAAAAATAGGATGCAAATAGTCTGCCTCATTTTCGCTCAATGGCTCTGATATCTCAGCAATAAGCATATCATCCTTTAGTATCTCTGGATCATCCATTTTATTGCCTTTATCGTAAAGCTCAATGAATCCTTTTTTCCATGCTTCTGCCAAAGTCCTTGCTTGTATATTTATCATTATCTGCACCTCATATGCTCTTCTGATCTTGCTTTATCGACCAGATAAGCTCTTATTGAATCATGCACAGAAGATGCCACTGATTTTATCTCTCCTGCATTTATTATCATGGGGCCTATGCCTGCATACTCTCCTCTATGGGCCTTTTCCAGCTCTTTGACAGCTGAATCATATCTTTTTCCGTCCTTATCTCTTCCGTCAGATCCTATCCTCTGCTTCAATGTCTCCAGATCAGGCGGCATGATGTACAAAGAGAAGACTTCCAATGCAATCTCTTTTCTTAGGCCATCAAGCTTCTGGACCGGCCAGTCAATCAAAGGCACGTTGCCTTTTTCCACTGAATCATAGATTGCAGATCTTGAAGGGCCATACCAGTTGCCATACAGATGATTAGGAAGTATGATATCTCCTTTCTGCACAAGGCTCTTGAATTGGTCATGATCAACATGGACTTTATCTGCCTCATCTGGCCTGAGCTGCCTTGTGGTGAAGGGCTTGATGTACTCATAATAATCATAAGAAGAACATAATCCTCTTATCAGTGTTGTCTTTCCTGCTCCAGAAGGCCCGAGCAATGCTACTAAGGTTGCAGGAGCATCATGGCTTGATCTCATATTCTCACCTTGACTGAGTCCTTGACTGATCTTATCTGTTCTGATAATTCATATGCTTTTTCCTGCACCTTGGATCTCCAGTCTTTATCGTCGGCAGAATAAGGATATATTATTCCTCGTGATGAGTTCACAATAACTCCGCTTTTCTGGCTGTTCAGCAAAGGCATCACTTCATTTAATCCTGCTCCCTGAGCCCCTACTCCTGCATACAATATTGGGCAATCATCACCAACAACCATCCTTATTATTTCTCCTACATCTCC
>JAPLZS010000195.1 GCA_026394915.1 Candidatus Woesearchaeota archaeon
CATTGCGAGCTCGGCGGAAAATATGTATGCAGGCACGGGCCGGTCTTCAGCTATGACCAGGCAAAGAACATGACAGACTGATCAAACTTCCAAAAAATGAAAAAAGAAAATAAATCAAAAAAACTGAAAAAAGAGAATAAGGATAATAAATTCAAGAAGCTCAGGGTAGGCATATTCTCATTGACAAGCTGCGCAGGCTGCCAGTTCGAGATACTTGATCTTGAGGATGAGCTTCTGAATATATTCAATGCAGTTGATATTGTGCATTTTCCTATGGCAAAGGCCAAGAATGAAGAAGGGCCTTTTGACATAGCATTTGTTGAAGGGGCTGTATCAACAGAAGAAGAGAAGAAGGAGATCGAGAGGATACGGGCAGAGTCAAAATATCTTGTCGCTCTTGGATCATGCGCAAGCTATGGCGGAGTTCCATCGATAAAAGATTTCTATACAGAAGAGGAGATAGAACTGCCCGTCTACAAGAGCACAAGTGTCGTGAAATCAATAAGGGCAGACGGAATAGGAAACTATATCAAGGTGGATTACTTCATGCACGGCTGCCCTCCCAACAAATATGAGTTCCTTCATGTGATAAAAGAGCTGATTGTTGGAAAGACTCCGAGACAGCCTGATTTCCCGGTCTGCAAGGAATGCAGGGAGAACAAGAATCCATGCCTGCTGCAGCTGGGAAAGCCATGCATGGGCCCTATAACCAACGGAGGATGCAACTCAGTGTGCACAAACTCAAAAATACCATGCAAAGGATGCAGAGGTCCGTTAGAGGATGCAAACATCGATCCTCTGGTCCAGCTCTATGAGAAGATGGGATTCACTGATGATGATATAAAGAAATTCTTCATGGGCTATGCAGGGACATCAAAGATGTTCAGCAGGATGGTCGGAAGGACATGCGAGATATCAAAGACAGGTAATGATGAAGATGGCAGCAAAAAACAATAAAAGCAATTCAAAAGCAAGCACAAAAGGCAAAGGCACAAGGACAATAAGGCTTGAGCATATCACAAAGATAGAGGGCCATGCAAAGCTCAATGTGCTTGTCGAGAACAACAGGCTCACTAAAGTCGACCTTGACGTGTTTGAGAGTGCAAGATTCTTTGAGAGCCTTGTGCTCTGCAGGAGATATGATGACATAAGCCCATTGACTTCAAGGATATGCGGGATATGCTCGCCAAGCCATTCTATCACTTCACTGATGGCAACAGAGGATGCATTCAACATAAAAGTCTCAGAGCAGACAAATACGCTGAGGGATCTTCTGCTTTATGCAAGCGTGTTCCAGAACCATGTTCTCCATCTTTACATGCTTGCCCTTCCTGACTATCTTGGGTTTGACAGCGCGATTGCAATGGCATCAAAACATAAAGATGTCGTGTTGCGAGCATTGAACCTTAAGAAATTGGGTAATGAGCTTGTCACCGTTGTGGGCGGAAGGGAGATTCATCCATTCACATCAATAATAGGCGGTTTCTCAAAAGTGCCTGAGAAAGAGAAGGTAGATGATATCCTCAAGAAATTCAAGGCAATGAGAAAAGATGCAGAGGCGACAGTTGACCTGTTCCTTAAGCTAAAATATCCCAAGCTTGAGAGAAAAGAGAGCCAGGCATTTGCTTTTATCAATGACAAACATTCATTCTATAGGGGAAAAATAAACTGCAAAGGAGAAGTGTGCTATTCAGAGAAAGATTATGAAAATGTTTTTGAGGAGCACATACAGCAGGGCTCTTCTGCAAAGTTCGTGCTGTACAAAGGAAAGCCTTTCTTCAATGGAGCTCTTGCAAGGCTCATAATAAATGGAGATTCTCTGTCAGCCGGAGCAAAGAGGTATCTTGACAGGATAGATTTTAAGAATCCATTCCACAACAATGCAGCGCAGGCAATAGAGGTATTGCATTCCTTTGATAGGATAATAGAGATACTTGAGAAGCCGAATTTCCATGACGAGGATCCTGTTGAGTACAAGGTGCAGGCAGGCAGAGGAGTCGCTTACACAGAGGCTCCAAGAGGATTGCTTGTGCATGACTATACTTATGATAATACAGGCCATCTCATGAAAGCCAACATAATAACCCCCACTGCGCAGAACCTCAAGCAGATGGAAGAGGACCTCAAGATAATGATTCCCCCTATGCTTAACAGGCCAGAATCAGTCATAAAGAGGCAGATTGAGATGTTGATAAGGGCTTATGACCCATGCTTCAGCTGCTCTGCGCACTTCTTGGACCTCAAGATAACACGGAAATAGTACTATAAAATAGTAGCAATATTTATATTATACATATCTACATCTTGTATTATGGGGGCAAATTGTGATGTAATTATAATCGGTGCTGGACCTGCCGGTTTAGCAGCTGCTTTTGAACTGACTTCAATCAGCAGCAAATCTGTTCTTATCATAGACGGCGGCCAGTCAATTGAAGAGAGAAGATGCCCCTCTTTGGAAAGCATGTGTGTTGATCATGCAGTCTGCAATGTGACTCATGGTTCTGGCGGCGCAGGCCTTTATTCTGACGGAAAATTATGCCTTGATCCAAAGATAGGTGGTGATATCACAAGGTTTTACGCACAACCAGAAACAATAGAAATGATGGCGAGGGTAATCGATATGTTATCTATTGGCGTATCAAGGATATCTCTGCCTGTCAAGTCAAAAGAGGATATCAAGTCTTGTGCAGATGAATTCAAAAAATCAGGCTTAGGCTTAAAATATTATGATGTCACAAGACTTGGCCTGGCTGAAAGATTGGAAAGAGTGCAGAATCTTGAAAGATACCTTAAGTCAAAAGGTGTGGAGTTCATTTTTAATACAAGGGCAAAAATAATTCATTCTGATTCAGAAAAAGGATACAGAATTGAGACAACAACTGGAAGTTACCATTGTAGGCATTTGGTTGCTGCACCTGGAAAGATAGGCGCCAATTGGTTCAATGAACAATGCAGGTGGTTAGGCATATCCTCTTATAATAATCCGTTATATATTGGAGTAAGATTAGAGATGCCTAGAGAAGTGATGAGCATAGTATCAAAGATAACAGATAATCCCAGAATAAGCATGGGATTTGATAATGGAGATTTCATAAAGACTCATTGTCTTTCTGTTGGCGGACATGTTGTAATCGCGAATTATGATGGATTAAGCATTGTTGATGGCAACT
Source organism: Candidatus Woesearchaeota archaeon (assembly GCA_026394915.1). Taxonomy (GTDB): domain Archaea; phylum Nanobdellota; class Nanobdellia; order Woesearchaeales; family UBA12501; genus WJJV01. Next base: position 3,171 of record JAPLZS010000195.1, read on the forward strand.
ATCTTGAGAACAGAGAATCCAATAATGCATCCGTAAATCTCTTAATGGAACTTAATCTTCCTTCAGCAATGATACCCTATCAGTTCAGCGAACGATTTATAAGGCAGATAAATGCATTCGGAAACAATAGGCCTGTTGTCCAGACTGTCAGGGATCTGCTTGATTTTTCAGAGACATCACAGGAATCATTGAAAGATCTTCAGATTATACCTACTCTTAATGATTGCAAATGCGGGGATCTTAGTACTCTATATTCTTATAGGTTTGCTGACAGGCTTTTAAGATTTCTAGGAGCAGTTGATCATGTGATGCCTGGTTTTGCTCAGCCTGAAAACCTGTTGTATGCCCCATTTGTTGAATGGTGGATGCGGAAGGTTGAGGTAAACAGGTTTTTTGAGACATCAAGGCAAAATCTTTATGCAGTAGGAGATGGCGCAGGGCTTAGTCAGGGAATAATCGCTTCAGCAATGCAGGGCATTGCGTGCGCAAGAGGGATAGAAAGCAAACATATTCTTCACTAGAATTATTTCACACCAAAAACCCAATAATCTTTTTCTTCACTTCCTCTTTGTTCATGTTGCATGGAATTCCTATAATCTTTACATTCTTGAGCTGTCCTGTCTCCTTCAACAGCTTCAATATTGTTCCTAAGTCAAAGTCATGCATTGTGAGGGTCTTTGTATCATTCAGCCTGTCAATGTCCCTTATCACCTGGATCTTCTTTAGGCCTTTTACAGCATCTATTATTGTGAGTTCTTCATGATGGTTCAGGAGAAGCGGATCAGGGCTTGTGCATTTCACAAACTCAATGCCGTCTATCCTAAGTTCATCTGCAATTTCAAGCGCTACCCTGTCATCTATCCTGTCAGGATTGCCGAAGCAGTAAACCTTCGTGGCATTAGTAGCATTCATAGAACCTTTCATTTTTTCACTTTTTATTCAGTATGATTATGTTCCCTCTTCCTTTCTTTATCTTCTCTACAATGCCTTTGTGCTCAAGCTCTGCAATGGCAAGGCTTATCTTTGCCTCAGAAAATGGAAGCTCTTTTCTTATGTCTTTCTGAGTGGCCCTTCCTCCTGACTTCCTGATTATTCTGATTATATCGTCCCTGAAATCTTCTACCCCTTCTTCTTTCTCTTTCTTTTCAAGCACTTTTTCCTCTTCTTTATCCTTCCTGCTCTTCTTCAGCCTCACAGAGAGATAGATTACAATCATTATCAGTATGAAAAAGGCGGCTGCAATTGAGATTATCAGAAGATAGTTGAATTGGGGTGTTTGGTATCTATTTTCATCGAATGTCTCATTCAATATGTCATTCTCAAGGAAAGGAGAATCAGAGATATCAGGCATCATTATGAGATCGATTGAATATCTGCCATCATCTTCAATGCTCACATTCTCTTCTATGCTCATCTCATCGCTGTACTCTGCCCTGAGAACATAATCTCCTTTTGTCACAAAAAGTTCATAAGAGCCGTTCTTTGCAACAAATGTCTGCGCCGGCCTTGAATCTATGCTAACAACGGCATTGTCAACCCTATTGAGCTCTGCATCATATACACTGCCGTATATTGTTGCAGCATAAGCTGAGCAAGACAGAAATAAGAATATAAGGATCATGATGCTTGCCAGAAAACTCTTTTTTACCCCCATGATACAGAATAATATCCAATGATTTATATATTTTATTATTAAAATTGATTTTTTAGGCTCTTTTTCAAGAAATAAGGCAGAATAAAGCTTTGTAAAGCTTTAAAACGCCCAATAACGCCCGTATGTAAAGCATTCTGAAAGTATATTTATAAATTAAGGCGCGCTTTGTTTGCCTATGATAAAGGGAACCCGATCCAGACAATAAACAATAAAATACGGAGGTTAGAAAATGAAAGCAAAGAAATTATTTGCATTGTTTGTGATGGCGTTGTTCATTGTCAGCGTAATGCCGATTGCATTTGCTGATACAAGTGACAATACCTCAACGACAAACGCGACAGCAACAGCTGCGCCAGCAGCAAGAGGCGCATTGAAAGAGAGAGTGCAGGAGAAGGTGCAGGCAGTTAAGGATAAGTTTGCAGCTGCGAAGCAGAGCTATCTTGAGGCAAAGAGCAGCTATCTTGCGAAAAGGGGAGACCTTATTAATGAAAGGCAGAAGTTTGTGAATCTGAGAGCCACAAATGCATCAGATGACCAAGTCACAGCTCAGGGAAAGATAGTTGTCGACAAGGCAATAGACAACGGGATTGCAAATCTTGGAATTGTCCAGAAATGGCTTGACAAGATAAACATCGACGAAACTGAAAGGGCAACACTTTCAGCGCAGCTTGATGATGCAACCTCAAAGCTCCAGGCAGAGAAGGCAAAAGTCGATGCAGCAACCACGAAATCAGAGCTTAAAGATATTGCAAATGAGACAAGAGACATCTGGACAAATACAAGAGTCACTGTCAAGAGATTGGTAAGCATCGCAACAAGCGACAGGATAGACAATATAGTCCAAAGAATGGACGCATTGTCAGCAAAGCTTGATGCAAGATTAGCAAAGATGAACGGAGCGGGAAAAGATACATCAAAGATAGACCCTCTGGTCGCTGATTTCAAGAGCAATATAGCTCTTGCACAGGAGAAATATGCATCTGCAAAGGAGAAGTTCTCATCAATAACGACAATCGACAACGCAAACACTTTGATGAAAGAAGGCAATGATATCCTGAAGGAAGCCAACAGCGCCCTGAAAGCAGCCCATACAGACCTTGTCAATATTGTCAAGGAGATGAAGCAGCAGAAGGAGGATGTAAGCGTTGATTCTCTTGCAGCAGAGTCTGCACCAGTTTCAGACGCAGCAGCACAATAGGGGTGTAATCCATGAAAACCATAAAAAAGACAGGCATGATATTGCTGTTGCTCTTGGCTCTGGTAATCTTTGCATCATGCGCAAGAGTCAGGCCAGCAGAGAAGACAAGTGAGCCAGCATCTGTGAGCAATGCGCCGGCATCGGCAACAACTCCAACTGCATCAACAACATCAACCACTTCAGATGACAGCATCTCAACAGACATAAATGATGCAAGCAGCCTCACAGATGAGGTTGACCTCAGCGACATGGACCAGATAGACCAGGACCTTGATCTGAAAATATAAGTTTTTCTATTATTTTCTCTTTTTTTATTGAAAATTGCGCAAGGGTTTAAAACCCCGCACTTCAGTGCGCAATTTTCAAGACTAAAAACTCGCCTTTTAGTGCGAGGAGCGTAAAACCACGGGCTTTAGCCCGTGGATAGCGACGAGCGGCGAGTTTTTATTATTCTTATTTTAGTTTTTCCAAAAACTATATAAATAACACTGCTTAGAATGCCTTTATGAGCAAAAAAGGGCTGGTATTTGCATTGTTCACAGCATTAGTCAGCGGTTTCTCTATATTCATAAACAAGTTCGGCTTAAAGGAGACAGATCCCTATATTTTCACAGGAGTAAAGAATATAATTGTTGTCTTGTTCCTGCTCTCTGCATTGTTCTTGTTGAAGGATTACAAGGAATTATTCTCATTATCAAGAAAGCAATGGATGAAATTATGTGCAATAGGCCTTGTAGGAGGCTCTATACCCTTCCTGCTGTTCTTCAAGGGGCTTACCATGACCTCTGCTGCATCCGGCTCATTCATACAGAAGACAATGTTCGTATTTGTGGCAGCAGGCGCAATAACACTTCTCAAGGAGAAGGTTGACAGGAAGTTCATGATTGCGGCAGTTCTGCTTCTGATTGGAAATGCCCTTCTGGTGAACTTTTCATTCTCTTCATTCGCATTCAATTATGGGGATCTGCTGATATTGATAGCTACATTGTTCTGGTCAGCTGAGAATCTTTTATCCAAGCACGCTCTCAAAGAAGTTTCATCAAGGACAGTTGCCTTTGGAAGGATGTTCTTTGGCTCACTCATCATAATCATGTTCTGGGCAGCAACAGGAAGGGTCGAGACAGCGATGTCATTGACAGGGCCTCAGCTTGCATGGATAGGCCTGACAGCAGCATTCCTTTTCATCTATGTGACCAG
>JAPLZS010000033.1 GCA_026394915.1 Candidatus Woesearchaeota archaeon
GCTCAGTATGTTTGCCTCTTCCTCTATCTTCCCGATGCTGAACTCCCTCTTTAGGGCATCAAAATCAGGCAGTCCGTGCTTCTTCTTCAGCTCATCGTATCTTTTTTTTGTGTTTTCCATATTGTCGTTTTCCATTTTGTTCCTTTTATATATGTTTTACAAGCCTCTGGAGGGACTTGAACCCTCATCCTGCCGATCTCTCTTATACACTATATATAATACAAGTCGGCTGCTCCACCATTAAGCTACAGAGGCATAAGCACAAAAATCAGCATTTTGTTTATAAATATTGCTGTCTGCCCCTGTCAAGAATGCCTAAAATATATCCTAGTTCTTCTTGTATCCATACAAGTCATAGAATGACTGGCCTCTGAGGGGCATGAAATTCTTTATCTCAAGCGAATCTTTTATGAAGCCCTGTATCTTGCTCACATCAGTTATTGTGCTGTTCTTCCTGCTCTCCCTCTGCTTTCTCCATATCCTCCTTGCAAAGAACCCCACAAAATGCTGCATCAGCCAGTGTTTTTTCCATGCATCATCAGGATCCATGAACAGGTTCCCGTCAATCCAAACCTCTATCTCGCCCTGCTGGGCTCTTTTTTTCTCATTGTCAACCATGACTTCCACATCCTTGACGAATCTCAGGTGAAAATCAAGATTGATCCTCTGCTCATAGAAAGGTGAGCCTTCCTCTCTTTTCTTTGTCCTCCACCATATCCAGATTGTTTTTGCCTCTCTTGGGTCAGATGATCTCTTCTCAGAATAATAGGTCTCCATCATGTTCTTTGCGCCGTCTTTTGACTTCATGTAGCTTATGTCAACAAGCTTCTCTTTTATATCCCTGTAAAGCTGCTTGAAGTCAAAGATGCCATAATACTTGACTCTTGTCCTCAACCCCTTTATTTCTATGACCATATATGTTCAGAAGGTATTTTTATTTATAAATCTTATTGAAAATCTCGCCAATTGCGAGATTTTCAAGACTAAAAATTACCCGTTTACAGCAAGTCCGTAATACCTTCCCTTCAGAGCGGAGATAGGGCTTGCAATTCAAATGAGTAATCTTATTATCATTGATTCAATACTTAAAATACATCAAGAGTATTATCTTGCATGCCTTAAAAAAAGGGATGTGTTCTGTAACAAGCCTCATCTTTCCCTTCCTGAGGGCATTGAGGACAGAATCTACATTCTTTTCTGCATCAACAAGAGTGTAAGTCCTGTTCAGCTGGTCAAACATGTGGCAGTCAGATGTACCTATCAATGGAAGATTATGCTCATGTGCAATCCTGGCTGCCCTTGTGTTGAAGGTAATCAATCTTATGTAGAAATGCGAGAACTCTATCCCGTCAAAAAGATGGATGTTCCTGAGCAGCTTTGAACGCAGCGATCTTAGGGAAGGGTAATAAGAGTGGGGCGCAATGACAAATATATCCTCGTTATCTTTCTTATACTCCTCAAGGTCTGCAAACCTCTTTATCTTCTCTATAGCGTCTTTCTTGATGTTTATAAGTATAACTTCTTTGCCTTCTATTGTCCTCTCCATTCCGGGTATGAGCAGGATGCCTCTTTTCCCCGCATATCTCCTGAGCTTGTCGCTGAATGTGAAGGTGTCGTGGTTTGTTATAGCTACAGCATCATAGCCCAGCCCAGCCATCCTGTCAATGAGCTGCTTCGGAGAATAATCAAGCGAATGGTTTGCATCCTTTCCGGCGTGAGTGTGAAGGTCTATTTTCAGCATAAAAATCATCTATTTCTCTGCATGCCTATCTATCTCTTGAAATCAAATCTTATCTTCAGGTGCTTAGGCTTCTCTGCGACATAAGTGCTTTGCCTTCTTTTCCTTGCTCTTAAGATGGCCACAAGAAGGACAAACATGACTCCTATCATGATTCCTGAGAAGAAAATCAACGCTTCGCTGCTTCCAAGCTGTATCGACCTCGCTTTCTCGGGCTGAAAATAGATATCAAGATTGCTGAGCTCAAGCGCATATTCTGCATAAAGCAATGCAGAATAGATATCCTTCTCCTTAAGGCTGATCGCATACTCATAATAGCTGTAGCCGAGGATGGGGAACACTCCGTTGTCCTGCTGTTTTATTATTGATTTTCTCGCTGCCTCTAGCTTCCTGTCCAGTAGATTTCCAAAGTCCTCTTTCCTCACGCCTATCGAGCTCGAGACAACATCAATCTGCGACTTTGTGAGCGTTGCCTTGTACAGGCACAATGCATAATCCTCATCCTTGTAGCTTTGTCTTGCATCCTCTATGTTAGCGGCCGCATCTGTCAGTATGCCCTTGAAAAGGTATTCGATGTAATTGTACTGTTCCTCTGCCTCTGATATCTTGTTCATGCATGATTCTATCAGTTCCTGCTTTGTTATCTTGAATTCCTTTCCGTCTTTGCCGAGGAAATTGGACCAGGATCCTGCGCTGTTGTATCTCTCTTCTGCATACGCAAGGTCATCAGCGGCAAGGCCCATATTGCTTTCATTGCCCATTGTCTTTGCTCTGCTTTTGTTCAGGAAATCGTCTGCCTCATTGAGCCTGTCCTTGACTACCATATACGCCTGAAGGTCTGTCAGGGTCTTTATCCTGAATCCATTCACATAATCTATCATGCCTGTTATGTTCTTCCCTAATCTCCCAATCAAGGCAATGGTCTCTTTCTCTGATAGGTCCTGTATTCTCAGGATGAGCGAGCTGTACTTGACATTTGCCCCAAAGCAGTAGCTTGCAGCAGAATAATATCTTTCATCTCCGAATGCCATTTCTCCCTCTATAGTCAGATTCTCTGCTTTCTTTTTCTGGTCCCTGAACTCAGACGTTATCATTGATGCATTTGAAACCCTGAAAGCCTCAAGCTCATCCTTAAGGATCATGCTTCTCCTGCAAAGCTCATCTGAAAGGCCTTTCATCGTGTCTTCATAGCCAGGATTCATATCCATATTTCCGTCAGAAGAATTGAACAGCCTTCCAGTGTAATGATAAAGCGCTTCATCAACACTTCCTACTTCTATGACCTCCATTCCTTTCTGCTTTCCGTACTCTATCATGTCTTCTGTTGCATTGTCTGTTGCGTTATCTTTCTCAATGAACCTCTCTCCCACAGGTACTAGGACTTTCTTCAGGCTGCCTGAAAAAGCAGCGTCTATCTTCTCCTTCACTCCGCCTACAGGGCCGATCAGGTTTCCTGAATTTATTGTGCCAGTTATCACAGTTTCCTGGTCAAGCTTTATGCCCCCCAGCATGGATATTGTAAGGATGGTTATCGCAGCTCCTGCGCTGGGCCCTCCGACAATAGGAGAATCTGCCCTTATCGTGTAGAAGAAATCAAGGCCAGAGCAGTCAAGATTGAGGTATTTGCAGGCCATGTCCTTTGCAAATCTTGTCGATAACTGCGTGTCTACCTTTGCAGTCGGTTGAGTATCCATAAACACCCTTCCTGAGCCAGGTTTTATCTCAAGATCAAGGTAGGCTATGCTTCCGACTAGGCCGGCAGGGCTCTCAGATACTGCAAGCAGCCTTATCTCGCTGCGCTCTGCATTGACAGAGGGGGATGATGCTATAAACAATATGACAGATGATGCAATAAAAATGACTGCAAAAAGAAAATCTCCTGTGTATTTTGCCTCTTTCATTACGACCCTTAAAAATCCCTTATTTAAAAATGTTATTGATTTGGGACAGTGTTTAATCCAGACTATGATCCTACCTGGTCATATTCATATCATCTTGAACAGGTATGTTGTCACAAACACCTCAAGGAAAGCAGCTATCACAATCATCACGCATGAGGCCAGCAGGAGAACTATCGCATCCTGCATCACGTTCCTGAATCCTTTTCCTCTGATCTTCTCCCTCATCAATGCCTTTGAGACAACGCCTCCTGCAATCGCTGCAAGAAGGAATCCTGTGACTTCAGGCAGCATGTGTATGGAGAAAACCCCTATCACTGCAGCTGCGGTCGAGGCCTTCTGCGCCATGTATTCTATCACAAATGTCACAAAGCTTGCAAACACGCTTGCGTTGAATATTATCAGGAATATCGCTCCTGCGCCATAGAAGAAAGACAGTACAAACAGGATTATGCAGACAAGCAGGTTGTTTGTCACAAGGCCCGCAACTTCAGACATGGATGGCTTGAATGGGGTGTCTATGAAATTATTTATCAGCTCTCCGCTGAGGCCTTCCTGCTTTGTCAGGAAATCCCTCTGCATCTGGAACACTGAGGAATAATTTGCAGGAGATATGATGAATCCCAGTATGAGATAGCCCACGAACACGCCTATGAACAGGAACACGTAAGCCTCTACAATGTCCCTGTGCTCTGAGAAGAAATGCCTTATCCCATAGACGCTCTCTCTTTGCTCCTCAATCTCAAGAAGCTTTACAAGAGAAGGAACAACAAGAAGCGTTGAGAGGAACAGCATGGCTATTGACACATAATCCTTGAAGAAGATCAATGCGGCAAAATACCCTATAAGTGTATATAATATCCCGAAGATGAATGCAATATAGGGCCTGTGCTCTATCCATTTTATCTTTATTGATTCAAGGACCATGTTAGCACTATGTTCTGATCAGCAGGTCAATCGCAGATGATACAATAACCGCAATCATTCCCTGTTTCTCTTATCCAGGTAATCATCAAGCCCCAATTCATCCTCTTTGCTGAATCCTGGCAGGCCTCTCTTCTTCATGTAAGTCAATACAGATATTATCGAGAGCAGCATGAGCACAACCCACCAGAACATCTCAGATTTGAGCATGCCCATGTTGAAGAAGCTTATCGATTTACCGGATATTATCATGCCATCATCTGATTGCGATTCATTGCCTGCATTGTTGATTATGCTGTCATTTGTATTTGTGTCTGAATTGCCTGCCATATCTGACTGGTCTGGTTCTGAAACAATCGGTGCATCATCTTTACTGTTGTCTGTTGCGCATTCAACACATTTTCCATCCTCATAACATCTGTTTATGATAGCGCAGCCGGATGTGCTTATATCTGAGTCAGTACCAGTTGAATCTGTGCTTGAGTCAGCAGCAGCGGAGTCTGGCGCATTTACTGTAAGCATCTCTGAATCTCCGAAAGTGAAGCCGTTCTCAGGAGTTATTGTTGCTGAAATATTGTACACTCCTCCTGTCCCATAAGAGAACACATATGTGAATCCGCCTGTTGAAGGATCAATGCCTGCAGATGCTGTTGAATCAGGCAGTGTTATCCCTATGCTTGAATCCGGAACAAGGCTGTCATCATCTTTCTTCACAGAGCCTGTGACTGTGACATCCTGGCCCGTGTTTACATTGCTGGGATCAAGAGTCATCAAGACAACATATCCATAGGTCACATTGAAGCTTCCTGATGCTGAGCTCGGATTCCCATTGGAATCCTTTGCATAGACTGTAAGAGAATATTCTCCTAATGGTGATGCTGCATTTGTTAGGAATGCTCCTATATAGTCTCCATTCTGATCTGATACAGGAGACAATGAGATGTTATACCTCACTCCATTAGGATCAGCTATATCTGCATATACTGATGTTGTGTCAATTCCGCTTATGTCATGCAGGGTTGCATTGATCATTGCTGATTCCCTGCCTCTTACAACAGTTGCCAGCTTATTGACTGCCACATCTGGCCCTGTTGTGTCTATTGTAGTTACATTCCATACATCGCTTGATCTTGAGTTGCTGGCATCATCTGTGCATGCAACATACCATTCATGATATCCGAGCTTTGTGATGAAGTTTATCACGCCTGCTGAAGAGTCGCTTGTGTTAACTGTCTCATTAGCTGCTGCCTCATTGTCTATATAAAGCACGCAGTCTATCATCTTGTCATAATTGTCTTTTGTGTTGAACACATACTGGATATGATAATCATATGATCCGCCTGATTCAGGCGCTGTGAGATTGACAGCAGGAGCTGTCTTATCTATTATCACAACAAGATTTTCTACTGCTGCATTGCCTGCTGCATCTGTTGCTGTTACTGTTATTATCTTGTCTCCCTCTTCCCAGTCAGTTGTGTCCAGGGTTATAAATGAGTCTGCAGGTATCGGAGTGTCATTCACAATCATGCCTTCTCCATTCAGGGTATAATACACATCTTTAAGTCTGATATTGTCTGCAACATTTATCTCCACAGCTGTTCCTGCCTTTATTATTGCGCCGTTTCCCGGCGTGTTCATTATGATTGTCGGGGGAGTCTTGTCAAGAATGTAATCTCTTGTCTCAAGGCTGTATCCTGTCCATCCTGCAGGATCATCGCAGGATACGCTCCATGTGTGATTTCCTTCTGGCATGCCGCTCACATTGACTGTTGTGTTCTCTCCTTTCAATGCAGTCATAGTTGCGCTGACATTTCCATCAGAATAAACTTTGCAGTATGTCTCTGGAGCGAGATTGTCAGTTGATACAAAAATGAATTCTGAAAGAGCGTTCATGAGGGCATTATCCTCAGGCGCAATAAGCTCTACTACAGGGGCTATCCCGTCTATCGTGAATCTTCCTGAATAATTGCTCAATGCTCCGCCATTGTTCTCTGCAATGAAGCTGAAGCAGACATTTATTGAATCATCATACCTTGATACGTCTGCAATGCTGCTGTACCTCTCCAGATCTTTTGCAAGATTTATTGATGTCTTTGCGCTTGCATTCGATGCCTGTGCGCAGTCAACATAATTGAAGAATACCTGCGAGACTCCTGTCTCTGGATCGACTGCGTCTATTCCAGCTGGAAGATCCTTTGTACCCTTCTTTATGAAAATCCTGTCTGAAGGATTCCAGCCTGAGAGCTCTGGTCCTGTATAATCATTCAGCACTGTGACCCTGATTGTTTTTGTGTCTGCGCTTTTGTCGTGGAAAATGCTTGTGACAGGCCAGTCATATGCCTCATCTTTATCCACCTTCAATGCCTTCGCATTGAACCTGAAGTTCTGCGCTGCGTCTGAGCTTATCCCCAGGTCTATGAATGGGATGTACTGTATCCAGTCAAATCCATTTGGTATGAAGATATTCCAATCCAAGAGGTTTGCGTTGCTTGCATCAACAACATTATGCCATCCGCTTGAATCCTTCACATCATCTATGGAGAATCCGCTTGTTGCGACAGAGATATTATTGATAGACTCTCGGCTGTCCTGCGAATTTGCAACAGTGATCGTGAAATCTGCGCTGTTTGTCTCGTATATGCTTGCAGTATTGATAGAGGCATCTGACTGCCAGCCGAACACTGCTGCAGGGCAGCAAAGCATAGCTGACACAAGGATCAAGACGAAAAAGTCACCTCTTTTCCCCATCTTTGTTGGCCTCTTTTTTATTTTTTTATCTCTTCTTTATAAAGGTATAATACCCTAGTCTACAAATTTGTATACTAGAATAGTAGATGTAGTATTTAAAGCTTTCTAAAATGCGCGCATTTTAGAAGATTTAAACTCGAAAATCTCAATTTTCGTTGTTTAAAGCTTTCGAAAACAGGATATTTTCGAAGATCTAGCTGATTTTACCAATACAAAAACTATATAATGCACTTCTGATTAACCGCTGTAAAAAGATGGTGTTCGAGCAGATATTCAAGGCATCGTGGATAGAGAAGAGGCCAAGCTCTGCTTTTCTTCTTGGGATAACTTATGCGCTGATAGGCATTGTGAGCGCAAGGCTTGTCTTCGGCTCAAGCACAGGCCTTATGTCTGTGGCCTTTACATCTATTTTATTGATACCTTCATTGAATGCGCTTCTGCAGGATGAAGAGAATGTAGAGATAAGAGAAAACAAGTTCAATCTTCTGCAGCTTTTCAAAGACCATAGGGACATCTTCGAGATCTATATATTCATGTTCCTTGGGATATTCCTTGTTTATGCATTTGTGGCATCAGTTCTTCCTAATGCCCTGACATTAAATCTTTTCCCTGCCCAGCTTAAAGTGGCCGGCATAACAGGATCAGCATTCAATTATAGCGCTTTCTTTGATCTAGTATCAAATAATATTGTAGTCCTTCTTGTATGTCTTGTATTGTCTCTCATCTATGGCGCAGGCTCTATATTGTTCATAACATGGAACGCTTCTGTGTGGGGCATAATCTTCGGCTATATTGCAAGAGAATCCTCATCAATGCAGGGCCAGGATCCATTCATCGCATTCTTTCTTATACTTCTTCCCTCTCTGCCGCACATGATAACAGAGGCAGTCAGCTATTTCTCTGCTGCAATAGTCGGAGGCATTGTGTCAAAGGCAACTCTGAGGGAAAAGATATTCTCGAAGAAATTTTATCATGTTCTGACAGATGCGCTTATATTATTGGTTATAGGAGTTGTCCTTGTTGTGGCTGCTGCATGGATTGAGTCAAGATTGATGTGAATCAACCAATAAAATATTTTGTTCATTCAAAAAAAAAAGATTTATATACCAGTATACATTTCTCATACTTATACATACACATATCAATCATGAGGTGAAAGAATGAAAAAGAAATATTTGATTGCAACTCTATTTCTGGTGGGGATTCTGATGGCGAGTTCTTTGGCATCTGCCAGTTGGTTCTCTGATCTATTCAACAAAGATAAAAATCTGGCAGGAGAAGCAGATGCAGCTGCAGTGGCTGCGTTGGCTGCGTCGTCACCATGCATAGATTCTGACAATGGAACTGATATCTTTGTAGAAGGCACAACAATAGGTGTTAATACTGATGGAGTATTGACGCAAGTGCGGGATTCATGTGTAAAAAATAGAAAGGGCGCTTATTTTATCAGGGAAGGTTATTGCGAAAATTTGATCCTGAAGCAGAAAGATATAAATTGTGCTGCTAAATGCACTGTTGGCGGCGCTGGAGTCTGTCCAGAGCCTTCTTGCACAGATTCTGACAATGGTCTGAATTTTTATGAAGCAGGAACATTGACAATAAGCGGAGCCAGTTACAAGGATTCATGCTATGATCTGGCTACAGGCGAGGTTGATTCTTGCGAAGGCAGCAATTGCGTATTGTTGGAAAGGCAGTGCGGCACTGTGATTGGCGTGCAACACAAATGCCCAACTGGCAAATGCAGCGAAGGAGCTTGTGTCAAATGCACTGATTCTGATGATGGTGCAACCTATAATGTCAAGGGCATAACAGCAGGAATAGACAAAAACGGAAAAGAGGTTACAATGACTGATTCCTGCATAGTGACAAAAGGCGTTACAAAGAACTTTAAAGAATATTCTGTTTCAAATGAATTAAGGGAATATTCGTGCGATGGTGACGCTGTAACAGAAGAAGCAGTTTATACCTGCCCAAAAGGATGCATAAATGGAGCATGCATCGACCCTAAATGCAATGATACTGATGGTGGCATGGATTATTTTGTAAGCGGATCAGCAATAGGTCTTGACAAATATGGAAAACAGGTTGTTGTTAAAGATACATGCAAGACTGCAGCTGTTTTGATTGAGGCATCATGCAAAGAAGATGCAGATGTACTGAAGACAGACTATACCTGCCCATACAAATGCGCTGCAAGAGCATGTGTAAGATGCCCAGAAGGATCAATCAAGGCAAATAACTGCGTCAAGGAAGCAGGATTCTTTGTTTGCAACAGCACTGCGCAGACATGCGTCAATGGCGAGTGGGCTTAGGGAGTTTTAATTTTTTTTTCTTATTTTTTTCTTTTATGTTCTTTTTGAGTAACATTTATATACCAGTATACATTTATCATACACAAGTATATATAAACATATCAACTATGAGGTGAACAGATGAAAAACAAATATCTGATTATAAGCCTATTTCTGGCAGGGATCTTGATGGCGAGTTCTTTGGTTTCTGCCGGTTGGTTCTCTGATCTGTTCAACAGAGATCAAAATCTGGCTGGAGAAGCGTTCTCTGCATCTGTTTACA
>JAPLZS010000171.1:0-4349 GCA_026394915.1 Candidatus Woesearchaeota archaeon
ATGGGACAGCGATATCTGCTTCGTCATCTCAGACGACTGTATCTGTTCCGGCAACGACTGCAGCGACGAAGATATCTGTCACAAAGAACGCCAAGTTCCTCTCTGAGACTTCAACTTCTGTGACTTATAATGTGTCCATTGAAATTGTGAATTCAGGAGGGAGCGATCTGACTGGAATAACTGTCAATGATTCTGACATCGGATTGAACAGGAGCATTGATCTCCTGAGGACAGGGTCATACAATATATCAGGTACAAAGGCGATAAGCAAGGAGACTGAGAACCAGGAGTATGCCTTCACAAAGGCTAATGCGACTTATGACTCTGTGCTTTATCAGTCAAATGAGATACATGTATTGATACCTGCATTGCAGAGCGATGCTTCATTATTGCTGACGAAGTCAGCTTCAGTTTACTCTGTCAATGACACTGATATAATCTATAATGTCAATCTCTCTCTGACAAACAAGGGAGGGAGCGATGCAACGTATGCAAATATAACTGATGCTGACTATCCAAGCGGATATGCTCTTGGAACACTTGCTCCAGGAGAGACTCAGACAAGGAATTATCTTCTTGCCTTTGCAAGAGGGGCTTATCAGGCAACACATGCATTGAGCATCGCTGCTGCGAATGCGACTGACTCTGCATCATCAGGGCTGCTGCAGGCATACTCTGACCGGCTGAGTGTTGTTGTTCCTGCAATAGGAACATCTGCATCCCTTGTCCTTGACAAGATTGCAAGCTTCAACAGTGTTGCTGCCGGGACAATATCCTATAATATCACGCTTAGGATTACTAATAACGGGGGGAGCAATGCGACTTATGTGAATGTGACTGACGCTGACTATCCGAGCGGATATGACCTTGGGACACTGACTGCAGGACAGACTGTCCTGAGGAAATATATGCTGACTTATGGCAGGAACTCAACAACCTATTATCCTAACCTGGCTGTTGCCCAGTCCATCGGGATAGATTCATACTCTGATGCTCTGATAAGCGGCAATTCTACGCAGAACAATCTCACTGTACCTGCAACTATGGCAGGTCAGCAGCTGACTCTTGTCAAGAACTCATACTTCCTGTCAGAAGATACTGATTCTGTGACCTATAATCTCAGTGTGAGCATTGTGAACTCTGGAGGGATTGACCTTATCGGAGTTGTTGTGAATGATTCTGACATAGGATTGAATAAGAGCATTGATCTCCTGAGGACAGAGTCTTACTCTGCATCTGGAACAAAGGCGATGAATAAAGGGGCTTCAGCAGCTGAGCATATCTTCACAAAAGCTAATGCGACTTATGACTCTG
This sequence comes from Candidatus Woesearchaeota archaeon, assembly GCA_026394915.1. Lineage (GTDB taxonomy): Archaea > Nanobdellota > Nanobdellia > Woesearchaeales > UBA12501 > WJJV01. The sequence goes on from JAPLZS010000171.1 coordinate 1,315, forward strand.
TGCTTTATCAGTCAAATGAGATACATGTATTGATACCTGCATTGCAGAGCGATGCTTCATTATTGCTGACAAAGTCAGCTTCAGTGTACGCTATGAATGGGACAGACATTGTTTATACTGTCAATCTCTCTGTTTCGAACAAGGGAGGCAGCATTTCTAGCTATACGAACATAACAGATGCTGACTCTTCTGCTGGCTCTTATGGACCATGGAATCTGGCAGCAGGAAGCTCGAATTCAACGACCTACCTGAAGGCTTATCCGAGGAATTCAAATGATTATAATGCGACTCTTGTGGCTGCAACTGTCATTGCAATAAATGACTTTGATGGGACAGCGATATCTGCTTCGTCATCTCAGACAACTGTATCTGTTCCGGCAACGACCGCAGAGACAAAGATTTCTGTCACGAAGAACGCAAAGTTCCTTTCAGAGACATCAACGTCTGTGGTTTACAATGTGTCTGTCGAGTTTGTGAATTCAGGAGGAAGCGATCTTGCAGGAATAATCGTGAATGATTCTGACATCGGACTGAATACCAGCATTAATCTGACAAGAACAAAATCATATTCTGTATCACAAACAAATACAATAAACAAAGGGACATTGACACAGGAGCATGTGTTCACAAAAGCGAATGCAACATACAATTCTGTGCTGTATCAGTCTAATCAGATATCTGTATTGATACCTGCGCTGCAGAGCGATGCTTCTCTCTTGCTGACAAAGTCAGCTTCAGTGTACTCTGTGAACAGCACGAACATAATCTATAACATCAATCTCTCACTGACGAACAAAGGAGGGAACGATGTGACCTTCGCGAACATAAGCGATTCAGATTCTACTCCAAATCTGTATGACATCGGGACACTTATTCCAGAAGAGACACAGACAAGGAACTACGTGCTGATAATGGAGAGAGAGGCATATCAGACAATACTGACTTTAAGCCTGGCAATAGCAAGTGCAACTGATTCAGTCTCAGGACAATTGATTGAAGCCATCTCAAACCAAATCAGCCTCATAATACTGGCAAGAGATGACAATTCAGCTTCTCTTGTCCTTGACAAGATAGCAAGCTTCAGCAGCGTTGCAGATTCAACAATATCTTATAATATAACTTTAAGATTGACAAACAAAGGAAGGGGCAATGCAAACTATGTAAATATCACTGATGCTGATTCAGATTCTCCTGGATTGGTCTATGAGATAGGAATTTTAAATGCAGGAGAGACAATTTTAGAGAGTTATATAAAAACATTTGACAGGAACTCAGCAGCTTATTATCCTGTCTTATCTGTTGCACAGTCGCAGGGCATTGATTCTTACTCAGATTCAATTATAGGGGCAAATTCAAGCCAGATCAATCTCACAGTGCCTTCAGCAGAGACAGGACAGCAGCTGACTCTGATAAAGAATGCTTATTTTGTCTCAGAGAACTCAACGTCTGCAACCTACAACCTGACCCTGGGGGTAGTCAATTCAGGGGGCGTTGACCTGAGCGGGATAATAATAGACGAACAGGATCTGAGCCTGGCAGCCAACATATCCCTGAACAAGACCCAGTATTATTCCTATTCAGGACTTTTTGCAATCCAGAAAGAGGCGACAAATCTCGAATACGGCTTTTTCCAGGCAACTGCAACAGTAAACTCTGTCCAGTACAAATCAAATAAGATGAGGATTATTATACCTGGCTATGGCGGACCTGCAGATACGATTGTCTATGCGCCTGCGTATGTCAGTGCATCAACCTCTTTTGATTCTGTGATAAATATAACAAATATGAACCCTGATATCGGGCTGAACTTTGTGGTGGATTATTGGATAACCAACAATGCAGAGACTGTGAATTACACAAGCGGACAAAGGACATTGCTTGTAGGCGCCCTCTCTTCTGTGAATACAACAGTGACCTTGACATCACCAAGCTCTGCTGGAACCTATAAATTAAGGGCATCAGTGAGCTATATCGGCGGACCAGACACAGCATATGACAGCTTTGAGGTGACTTCTGGTTCAACCACAGAAACTCCTCCTGTAACAACCCCTGTAGAGGGGGAAACAGCCAAAAGGGGCGGCGGTGGAGGAGGTGGTGGAGGAGGAGTTGAAGGGACAGCAGTATCAGCGCTGTTTGATGTTGATTTCACGCAGGTTGAAAGCAAAATAGTGACAGGATACAAAGGAGACAAAATATCGCTTTCATTCAGTGGGGCGAGTGGAGCGGTCTCGCACTCGCTTGCCATAACAGACGTGAAAGAGGATTCAATAGATATCAGCATAAGATCAAAAGAGGTGAATGGATCCATTTACATTAGAGAGACAAGATCATTTGATATAAATGGAGATGGAACAGATGACCTGGGCGTCACCCTGCTCAATATAACGCAGGGCAAGGCAAAGATAGATGTAAAAAAGCTTTCAGGAGCAGACAAGATTGCAGAAGAAGAAGGATTGCCTGAGAATATTCCTGCTGAGAAAAAGAGCAGATTAGAGGAAAAACCACCTGAAACACAGCATGAAATTGAGACAGTTCCCTCAGAAGAAGCGCTCCCAAAGACTGAAATGCCGAGCCAGCTCACTGGAATACCTGCAATATATCAGGGAATAAAGGCGAATCTGCTCATGATTATACTGATAGTGTCATTATCGATGCTGCTAATACCATCTACTGTGATAATTAATAGTATCAGGAAGAGAAATAAGTCAGAGAAGGAAGAGAAAGAGAAACTGATAGATTACGTCAAGAAGTCCATTGAATACAAATACTCTTGTGATTATATCCTGAAAGACATTGGGAAGTATGGATACAGCAAGAGCGAGATTGATGAGGCATATGGAATTGCGGCAAAAGAGATTGAAGAGAAACAGGCAAAGAAGCGACTACATTGAGATTCTGCCATTCTGATCTTTCTTATCTGACCAAAAACTATATAACTGACTGCACTATATCAACTATATCTATTTCAGGGATGGGATTACAGCATGACAGTCTACTCAAGGAAAAGGCTCATAAGCGAGCTCAAGGAAGGGGAA
>JAPLZS010000171.1:4363-9819 GCA_026394915.1 Candidatus Woesearchaeota archaeon
AAGATAAAGAAAGGCATGCAGAGATATAAAGGGGGGCATTCTTTCACTCTGCTGCTCTCTGACCAGACAGGAAATACAGTGGATTACAAGTATTGGGGGCCTGAAGACGAGGAAAAAGTCAGGAAACTCTATGATTCTATCCCGGCAGACAGCGTTCTTCACATCCAGGCAAGGATGAACACATACAATGGAAAGCTGCAGATGGCTGCAAGCGAGCCTCTTACTGCCGAAGCTCTCAAGCCAGGACAGTTTGATGTTGATGCATTTGTGAAGCCTGCAAAGAAAGACATAAACAAGATGTTTGACGGCTTGAAAGAGGCAATCGGGTTTGTGTCAGATCCCAACATAAAGTTATTGCTGACAAAGATATTCACAGACAGCGAGATAGAGGCAAAGTTCAGGAAGCATCCGGGGGCGATAAGCATACACCATAACTGGACAGGCGGCCTTCTCCAGCACACTCTTGAAGTCCTGAATTACTGCATCCTAAGCCACAAGCAGTTTCCAGAACTGAACAAGGACTTGTTGATTGCAGGGGCCTTGCTGCATGACATTGGAAAGCTGGAAGAGATTGAAGTCACCACAAGGATAAAAGGCAGCGAAAAGGGGCAGCTCATAGGCCACCTTCCTCTCGGAATGCTGTTTGTCTCAAAGAAGATGGATGAGATAGATAGCTTTGACAATGATTTAAAGAATAAGATACTTCACATGCTCGCAAGCCATCATGGAAGGCTGGAATATGGCACTCCGAAAGAGCCTATGATTCCAGAAGCGATTGCGCTTTATTATGCAGATGAGATGAGCTCAAAGATAGCAGAGTTCACGGAGCTTGTCAGCGAATCAAAAAGCAAGACAGAAGACTCCTTCATGTACAGCCCAAGGCATGCAAGGAATATATTTCTGAGATGAAGTCCTAAACTGTAAGATGTTTATTAAGAATTATCTTATTGAATCACAACGTTTATTCATGAGATTATTTGATTATGATCACTTCACCATCTTTAAGAGTCTTGAATAAAATTTTATTTTTCTTGCAATATTCAATTTCCCTGTCAATATCTGCTGATTCGGGATGATTGGACTTATAGTGTGGAAGAATGATATAATCTAAATATCCAAGACCTTCCCAGATTGTTTCTTGTCCTTTGTAAGGATTATCCATTGGGTCGTCAACAATTTGCAATGCTTTGAAATTGGGTGCTAAAACACATATTCCTGCACTATATCCGGCATATACAAAATCATCTCTTTCAAGAATCTCCTTGAATATTATGTCAAAACCACTCAATCTCATGGATTGTCTTAAAATGAAGGTGTTTCCGCCTCGTACAAATACTCCGCCTAAACCGTTTATTTTCTTTCTGAGTTTATTTACCTTTCCAAAATAGTCTTTTAAATCGAGAAATTCAACATCCAACCCAAGGTTTCTTAACTCAGCTATATCGGATTTGTTAACTTCATTTCTTCTATTTGTGTCTACATTGGTATAATCACAGGCATTTGGAATATATCCCATTTTTTTGTTTTGGGGCATTAATCTGATTAATTCTTTTGCTTTATTTCCTAATCCGGATGAAGATAAATAAAATTTCATATTTAAATGATGGGCATAAATAATAACATTTATTAATGTTTTTATAACCACAACTTCTGATTTCTTTATTTTGATAACAAGAAATTCTTAACTTTTGTGATATCAATAACCCAGTTTAGCATTAGCCGATAGAGACAAATCTTTATAAATAAAACAGGTATATCATCATATATACAGTTATTATACAGCTATATTTGTCATCAGATTCAAAAAAGAGGTGCGTGCATGTTAGAGGAATGGAAAAATAATGCTTTTATTCTGTGGTTTGACCAGCTGGGCATTGAAGATGTGCCTCTTGTCGGAGGAAAGAATGCGAGCCTAGGGGAGATGTACAGGATGCTCACTCCAAAGGGGGTTGCAATCCCGAACGGAGTCGCGATAACAGCCTATGCTTACAGGTATCTTCTTGAGAAAACAGGGATAAAGGACAGGATAAGGGATGTACTAAAGGACCTTAACAAGAAAGACATGGCTAATCTTGCAGACCACGGCGACAAGGTCAGGCAGATAATCAGGAATGCAGAATTCCCTCCTGAGCTGAGGGATGTCATAATCAGGGCATACAGGGATCTTTGCGGAGCTTATGACAAGCAGAGAAAAGATGTTGATGTGGCAGTAAGGAGTTCAGCAACAGCAGAGGATCTTCCTGATGCAAGCTTTGCAGGCCAGCAGGAGACCTATCTCAACATAAAGGGTGATGATGTATTGATAGATGCATGCAAAAAATGCTTTGCATCATTGTTCACTAACAGGGCAATATCTTACAGAGAAGACAAGGGATTTGATCATTTCTCAATTGCGCTTTCGATTGGAGTCCAGAAGATGGTTAGGTCTGACATGGCCTGCTCTGGTGTGATGTTCTCGATTGACACAGAATCAGGATTCAAGGATGCTGTGCTGATAAACAGCGCGTTTGGTCTTGGAGAGAATGTTGTCCAAGGGGCAGTAAATCCAGACGAATATTATGTCTTCAAACCGACGCTTAAGCAGGGCTTCAGGCCCATAATCTCAAAGAAAGTGGGAGAGAAATCAATAAGGATGATCTATGATGTGCAGGGCAGCAAAAACACCACAAAGAATGTCTCTGTTCCTGAAGAAGAAAGAAAAAAATTTGCATTGAATGATGAAGAGATACTTACATTGGCAAGATGGGCATGCATAATCGAGGATCATTATTCCGGCAAAGCAGGACACTTCAAGCCCATGGACATGGAATGGGCAAAGGACGGCCAGTCCAACCAATTGTTCATTGTCCAGGCAAGGCCAGAGACAGTGATGTCAAGAAAAGATGTTACAATCCTTGAGACATATGAGCTGAGGGAGAAAGGAAACTTGATAGTGAAAGGAAGGTCAGTAGGAGAGAAGATCGGCCAGGGAAAAGCCCATGTGATAAGAGATGTAAAAGATATAGGCAAGTTCAGCAAAGGAGAAGTGCTAGTCACTGAGATGACTGATCCTGACTGGGAGCCCATAATGAAGATCGCTTCTGCAATCGTTACAAACAGGGGGGGAAGGACCTGCCACGCTGCAATAATCTCAAGAGAGCTGGGAATCCCATGTGTTGTCGGAACAAATGACGGAACACAGAAGATAAAAGACAATCAGAAGATCACAGTGAGCTGCGCAGAAGGTGATGACGGAAATGTCTATGACGGCCTGCTTAAGTTCGAGATAAAGAGAGTTGATCTCAAGACAATGCCCAAGCTCAGGACCCAGATGATGATGAATGTAGGCAATCCAGAAGAGGCATTTGACTTAAGCTTCCTTCCTAACGACGGAGTGGGAATGGCAAGAGAGGAGATCATAATAAATTCTTATATCAAGGTGCATCCAAGGGCATTGCTGGATTTCAACAAGCTAAAGGATGAAGACCTTAAGAGACAGATAGAAGAGCTGAGCTATGGATACAAGGACAAGACGCAGTTCTTCATCGATAAATTAGCGCAGGGAGTTGCAACAATAACAGCTGCATTCTATCCAAAGAAAGTCATATTGAGGTTCTCTGATTTCAAGACAAATGAATATGCAAATCTCCTGGGCGGAGCAGCATACGAGCCAAAAGAATCCAATCCGATGATCGGCTGGAGAGGAGCATCAAGATACTATAAAGAAGGATACAAGGAAGGATTTGCTCTTGAGTGCAGGGCAATAAAGAAAGTCAGAGAGGAGATGGGCTTGACAAACCTGGAATTGATGATACCTATGTGCAGGACAGTCGAAGAGGGAAAAAAAGTCCTCAGAGAGATGGAGAAGAATGGCCTGAGAAGAGGGGAGAATGGCCTCAAGGTGAATGTTATGTGCGAAGTGCCTTCAAATGCGATACTTGCAGAGCAGTTCCTTGAGATATTCGACGTGTCGCTGACATCTATGATGAGAGGAATGATGCAGTGAAGTGGCTGATAAGCCACGCAATCTATGTCGCGAACACAAAGGGGAAATATATGGGCATCTGCGGACAGGCTCCGTCGGATTACCCTGAATTTGCGCAGTTCCTTGTTGAGGCAGGAATACACTCAATCTCCTTGAATCCAGACACTGTGATCAAGACAAGGTTTAAGATTGAGGAAACTGAAAGGAAGATGAGCATAGTGCCGAGATAGCTTAGAAAAATCTAATTGATAGGTAATGATTTGGTTCTTAAGGCATATATAACCGTTGTCTGTTCTGCCATGACAATCTTTATAAACCCCCTCTTTTCTCTCAAATGATATAAGGAATATATAGGGATGTATACCCTTTGACTATTGCCCAGAAGGGCCATAGAAGGGTGGAAATTATGGCTGTTGATGAAAAAAGTATTAAAGAAGCTATCGAGCAATTGAAGAAAGATTCTAAGAAAAGGAACTTCACTCAGACCTTTGATTTCATAATAAATCTCAAAAATCTTGATTTCAAGAAGCCTGAGCAGCAGATTGACCTGTATGTGCAGCTGCATTACAGCAAAGGAAGGCCTTCAAAGATATGCGCTTTGGCCGGCCCAGAGCTGCAGCCTCAGGCAGAGAAGATATTCGAGAAGACAATACCTCAGCACGAATTCCAGAATTTCTCAAAAGACAAGAAAATCGCAAAAAAACTCGCAGGAGAGTTCAATTTCTTTGTGGCGCAGGCCAATATCATGCCGCAGATCGCCACTGCATTCGGTAAGGTTTTCGGACCAAAAAGAAAGATGCCGAACCCTAAAGCAGGATGCGTCGTTCCGCCTAATGCTAATCTTAAGCCTCTGTATGACAAGCTCCAGAAGACAGTGAGATTGTATGCAAAGGAAAAGCCATTGATACAGGTTCCGGTCGGATCAGAATCAATGGATGAGAAAGAGATCATCGACAATGTAAAATCAATCTATGATCAGCTTCTGCATCATCTTCCTCTTGAAAAGAACAATATAAAGAACGTCATGCTCAAGCTCACGATGAGCAAGCCGGTAATAATAAAATAATCAGGAATAAACAGATAAGATATTCAAGAGATAATGTTAAGATAAGAGATAATATTAAGATGTGATATTCAAAATGGAAAAGAAAAAAGCCCATGTCGCAAAATACAAGAAGGATATTGTGATCAGATTAGTTGATCTGTTCAAGAGATATAATATAGTCGGGGCATTGAACGTAGAGGGTCTTCCTGCCACCCAGTTCCAGAACATGAGGGCCCAATTGAGAGGGAAAGTGGAGATAGTGATGACAAAGAGAAGGCTCATAAAGCTTGCGATAGAGATGTCAAAAGACCAGAGAAAAGGCATTGAGAATATGATCCCGCACCTTAGAGGGATGCCGGCATTGCTGTTCACAAAAGAGAATCCATTCTCAATATACAAGATAATAAGCAAGAGCAAGTCGCCTGCTGCTGCAAAAGCAGGACAGAC
>JAPLZS010000164.1 GCA_026394915.1 Candidatus Woesearchaeota archaeon
AGGACAGGCTTGATGATTATCAGCTGACAAGCAGGAAAAAGCTGCCACTGACTAATCTTGACCTTTATTTCTCAAGCATTGAGATGAACCTTGCTTTCAAAGAGGAACTCCTTAAATCAGACAAGGATATGGAAGATGCAAGACATTTGAGGATAATCTACAGAGGAAAGATAGATGAGGATGAAGTCAAGAAGATAAAAAGCGAGATAAGGAGGCTAAGGCTAAGATGAGGGACAAAAGCTATGATGAACAGATTGTCAGATGGGTTGAGTTTGTAAGGGATAATCCTATCAGCGTGTGGAAGCCTGAAGTGAAGAAAGTGGTTGATACTCAGATCATAATGGCTAACAGGTTCTATAAAAGGCTTGCAAAGACAAAAGGCGGCAAAGAGAAGATAAAAGAGTTAAGGAGAATATGATCAAGGCAATAACCTTCGACTTGGACATGACTCTGATTGATTTCATCGGTTATAAACGAAAAGCAATATCTGCAGCAGCCTCTGGCTGCTTTGCAGTTCCAAAATCAAAAGATTTATATATGTGTAATTGATTACACAATTGAGTAAAATGATACACAACAAGGATTTTGAGATATTAAAGCAGTTCCTCGGAGATTATAAAGGGGAGATCCACGGAAGGTCGCTTGTCGGAAAGCTGAAGATGAGCCAGAAAGCCATAGCACTTGCCCTTGATGGGCTTGAGAAAGAGGGCGTCCTGAAATCCAGGAAGCAGGGAAACATGAAGCTTTTCAGCATAAACACTGATAATGACCGGGCAAAAGATATGGTAATCGTGGCAGAAATAAAAAAAAAGACAGAATTCCTGCGTATACATCCAAAACTGTCGGATATACTGAAGCAGGATGACAGGAGCCAAAGGAAGGATTCTGATGTGGATATGTTTATAATAGGCAGCAAAAGAAAAGAGGATTATGACAGGAAAGGCGCTTTGCTTGACATGGAGATAAGCATTAAATATTTTTCAGACAAGCAGTTTGAAAGCCTGCTGAAATCAAAAAATAATCTTGTAAGTGAGATAATCAGCAATCATGTCATCATATTCGGCGCTGAGAGATTTATTCATATCTCATGGAGGTGTTATTATGGTCTTGATTAGCTGGTGTCTGGCGCAGAAAAATGGGATACAACTGGCAGAACCCAATAAGAATATGTCGCAGTCTTACATTAAAATGGCAGAGGAATCTATTGCAATACTCTCTGGCGTTGAAAAAAGCAGGATATGGACAGCAACAACTTCATACTATATATTTTATTATTCGCTGTATTCCCTTATGCTCAGGATAGGCGTAAAATGCGAGATACATTCATGCTCGCTTGAATTCATGAAGCAGTTTCTCCACGAGTTCTATAACAAAAAAGATATTGATATGATGAACACGGCGTTCTCAGCAAGAATAGACCTGCAGTATTATTCAGACAGGCCTGTTGATGAAAGCGCAATAAAGGAGATCAAGGCATACTGCAAGGATTTCTACATAAAGACAAAGAAGTCGCTGTCAATCATAAACGAAGATCAGGTCAATGCCATAAGGGACAGGCTGAAGGAGAAAACATGATCAAAGCGATAACTTTTGATTTAGACATGACTCTCATTGATTTCATGAATTATAAACGCAAAGCCACGTCAGCAGCAGCCTCTGCGATGATAAAAGCAGGGTATACTGGTGATAGAAAGAAACTTAAGAAAGAGCTGTTTGACTTCTATCTTTCACATGGAATAGAGAGCGATGATCCTTTTGAGAAGTTCCTTAAGAATCATAAGAGCTATTCAGACAGGATACTTGCTGCTGCGATAAACGCTTATCTAAAATCAAAGTACCCAAACATAAAGCCTTATCCTGGCGTGAAAAAGACATTGAAAAAACTTAAACAAAAAGGATATAAGCTTGCTATTGTCACAGATGCTCCAAAACTGAAAGCTTACGTAAGGCTGGATGAGATGGGCATTGCTGATATGTTTGACGTTGTAGTTGGTCTGGAAGATACTGGAAGGCATAAGCCTTCAAAACTTCCTTTCAAGAAGGCCTTGAAAGCATTGCATGTGAAACCATCTGAGGCAATGCATGTCGGAGACTGGAGAGAGAAGGATGTATTGGGGGCCAAGAAGATGGGCATGAGAAGCTGCCTGGCCCATTACGGAGACCAGCACATAGGCCGGAAGGTCTGGGCAGACTGTTATGTTGACAAGGTTGAGGACATAGTGAAGGTGTTGTAAAGTGGAAACAAAAGATCTAATAAAAAAATTTACAGAATTATTGACTAAACATATTCAGAATGTTCCTAATGGTTTTTATGATAAATTTGAATATACTCAAACAGGAAATAATAAGACACATCCAAGAACTTTAGGGTTTATAGTAAAAACTCTGTCAGAATTGGGAATAGATTTGATTGATATTGATTCAAAATTGAATGAAAAAGGAATAAAATTTCAACCAGACTTAATAGGCAGAGATTTTAATGAAAAAGAGAGGATTATTATTGATTATGAAAGCCCAAATTCAAGCGATGCGAGAATAATAGAAAAAGATATTGAACCTTATTTAAAGTGGGTAGAATGTACTAAAAAAAGAGATGTTCCTTATATAATAATCACAACATTACCAGATAAGGAAAGCCAAAAATGGGAGCTAAAATATACTTCTAAAGGATATTACAATGAAAAGCACAAGGGCAAAAAGGCAGATGTTCAGAAGAATCCATTTAGATATTGGCATAATGTTTATGAAGAGGAAATAAAAAGTAAGGGGATAAAATCGGGGAGTATTTATCTTGTGAACATAAATGGAAAAAAAGTCGAAAGTATGCAGTTAACATAATATCCCTAACATTTCACAGCAATGTGAATCAAATCAGTGGAGTGAAAAAATGGTAAGCCAAAAACTAAAGATATTGATTTATGGAAGCGCACTGTGGGCCTTGGCAGAAGGTATGTTAGGCCCACTATTTGCAGTATTCACTCAGCGCATAGGTGGCGATATCTTTGATATAACCTGGGCATGGGCCACTTATCTGCTGATAATGGGCATTGCAGTGATCATCGTAGGGAAGGTATCAGATGTCAAGGGAAGAAGAGTCAAGATTATGGTGTTCGGCTACTGGCTGAATGCATTGTTCACATTCGGATACTTATTTGTCAAATCACCGATTCATCTGTTCATAGTACAGGCAGGATTAGGCATAGCTACAGCAATGACGGCCCCTACATGGGCCTGCTTATACTCATTGCACGGAGACCAGAGACAAAAAGGTTTTGAGTGGGGGCTTGTTGACGGCATAACTTACATGCTCATGGCAGTGGGCATAATCATCGGAGGCATTGTGGTCACATACTCAGGATTCAATGTCTTGTTCATCACAATGGGAACAATACAGACAATATCAGCAGCGTATCAGATGAAGATGCTGAGGAAATGAAATGACAACATTGACTTTTTATGGAGGAGTGAATGAGATCAGCGGAAGGTGACCACAACATCATCAAAACAGGGTTTGCGGGCACCTGGAGAGGAAGAGACCAAAAGATTTATATACTAATGGTCCATTTGTGAGTTAATATGGTCCAAAAAAGAGACAATAAAGATATGGAAATCCTGGCCTGCCTTTTCAAAGGCGAAGCTCATGTCAGG
>JAPLZS010000047.1 GCA_026394915.1 Candidatus Woesearchaeota archaeon
AGATCATCTTTCCTGTCCCAAAGCTCAACAAACTTGAGCATCTCTTCTATCCTTTTCTTCAGGATATTCTTTGGCACGCCATATAATATCCCATGGAATTCCATGTTCTCATATGTAGTCAGCTCATCATCAAGGCTCTGGTCCTGGAAAACTATCCCGAAGCTCTTCCTTACCCCGTTCTTGTCTTTGGATGGGTCAAGGCCATTGACATATATTGTGCCTTCTGTCTTGTCAAGAAGCGTTGTAAGGATCTTTATTGTGGTTGTCTTTCCTGCACCATTAGGCCCTAAGAATGCGAATATCTCGCCTTCTGAGACTTCAAATGATATGTTGTTGACTGCAGTGAAATCCTTGAATTTCTTTGTAAGGTTTACAACTTCTATTGCATGCATTTTAGTTTCATCAGAATCAAATTTCTTGCTGTTTATTAATCTTATGATATTGGTTTGATTTATATCCTACTCGTATCTAAGTGCGTCCACCGGCTTCAGCTTTGATGCCTGCATTGCTGGAAGCAATCCAGCAATAGAACCAACCAGGAATGAGAATGTAAGACAGCCGATGATCAACCAGAGAGGGAATATCGGCTTCAGTATGGGATAGCCTGCATTTGCAGCTATCACCCCTCCCAAGCTTGCAACAATATACCCCATAAATATGCCCAAGGCTCCTCCGACAAAACCAAATAATCCTGCTTCGAATACAAACATCATCATGATATCAGAGTTCTTTGCTCCGACTGCCTTCATCACACCTATCTCCTTTGTCCTCTCCACAACAGCAGTATACATGGTGTTTGTTATGTTCACTGCAGCGACAACAAGTGATATCAACGCAATCAAGACCAATACCCCGTTTATCACATTTATTATTATCATGAAAGTCTCCACTGCCTGCTGGAATGTCTGGATGAAGAAATCCTCCTGGCCTGCCTTCTCGCCCCTGAATTTCCTGAGCTTCTCTGTGGCTTTCTCTGCGATAGCAGCGGCATCCTGATCAGGCTGAACTCTCGCTATAGCTTCCTGGAACTTATCGGTAAGGTCAGGGTAGAGGAACTCGAAGCCTTCCTTCGTGAGGTATACATTAGCATCATCCTGAGGATTCCCTATCGCCTGATAGAATCCGGCAATCTTCACGTCATAGCCATTGATCTTCACGACATCACCTACCTTCAACGCTTTCTTGAATATCTTGTCAGCGAACTGATAGTTATAGCCGAAAACAGCATTCAATATATCTCCACTCTTCAGGTCCCTGCCCTTGTCTATGCTGACTGTGAGCATCTCATCAATCATCTTTCTCTCAGACCCCATCGGCATACCCATGCCGAATGAATATTTTTTCTGCTTGTTGTAGTCTATCTCCAGGGCATGTACATGCAAGCCCGCTATCTCTGCAATGCCGTTCACTTTCTTTATTGCATCAATATCCTTGTCGCTTATGAAGAAATTCTGGTCAGTCCCCGGAGCTGAGAAACCTTTAGATGTCACCATCAGCTTGTCTGTCCCCATCTGCGCTGACAATGTATTGACATACGAGGAAAGCCCCTGTCCGAAGCTCACCAAGGCGAATATGGCCATTATGCCTATGAGTATAGAGAGCACTGTAAGCCAGCTTCTCATCGGCTTGTGCTTTATATTCTCAATAGCGTATTTCAGGTAGTCTGTTTTCATTTTTGTCAATCACTTTTCTCAGTTGCTTTTCTTTGTTTATCATCTTCTTGTTTGATGCTGTCCGCTAATCTTTTCTCAGCGCATCTACAGGATGCAATGCTGAAGCCCTCATCGCAGGAGTTATCCCTG
>JAPLZS010000137.1:0-2857 GCA_026394915.1 Candidatus Woesearchaeota archaeon
AGCCAGTTTGTTTTCATGTTCTATCCGTTCGATCTCTTCCTCATCCTGGAGAAGTATCTCATGGGCGAGTTTTTTCTCGTCTGTTTTCAATTGGTCCCCCTGACATGAAAAGAGTGATATCACAGGAGGCAGAGGCAGAGAGGGAGAGAAGGGCGGTAATAATCAGGGCGCAGGGAGAGGTCACTGCAGCGAGCAACATGGCAAAGGCCGCAAAGATATTGTCATCTGCTGACGGCGCAATCCACCTCAGGACACTTCAGACGCTTAATGACATAAGCTCAGACCCGAACAGCAAGGTTATCTTCGCAATACCTGTCGAGATACTGCGAGCGATTGAGAGGCTGGGAAGGAAGAAATGAAAATGCCATGATAGCAAAACAATAAATTTATATTCTTTCTTTTTCTCTTTGTTTTTGATTCAAGATGATCCAGAAAAAAGAGAAGTTCAAGTGCAGGAACTGCGGCTACTGCTGTACGCAGATAGTCATTCCCTCAAAGAAGGAGATTGAGGCCATAACAGAAGCAGGCTATGATCCTGCTGAATGGCTTGAGGCAGACAGGCAGGGTCGTAAGAGGATAAAGATGAAGAATTATTTCTGCTATTTCCTTGGCCTGCACAAAGGCGAGACATTCTGCAGGATATATCATGTAAGGCCCAAGACCTGCAGGGAGTATCCATTCTTCAAGGGCTGCACAGCAGAGTGCCTGCCGCCGAAACTTTTTGATGACGGGTTGATATGAGTTCGGAGGTAAATCTAATCAGAATTTCTTAGAATAAAAGAAAAAAGCGTAAGAAGAAAAATTATTTCCAACGTGAAACACGTTCATAAACTGGTTCGGTTACGATTTGGCGCAAAGAAAGACCTCCATCATTTGGTGGAATGACTTCTTCTTCTGTGCGTGTATATCTTGATATTTGTATAGTATAAAAAAGTGGGTCAATCAACATTCCAATACCAACTAATATGTCTGCATGTTTTCTAGCAGTCTCAAAAGCATCGTGTTTTAAAGAAGCGATAACTCCCTCTTCCTTCGCTTTTTTGTATAAATCTTTAAAATGCTCGATTGTTTTCATTGGATTACTTCTCGTATATACATACCTAAACATAACTACTATATAAATCTTTTGGTTTTATCGTCCCTTTAAAGTTGCGACAATATGACATTTCTTCGTGATTTGCCCGTTTTCAATTTTGATCAATCGACCGTCAATACCTTTATAAACCCCCTCTTATCCTCACATATCATACAAATGCTGAGGCGTCCTGTATGGATAAGCTCAAAAGGGCCTGAGCCTCGGGAGGAACAAAATGGACATAAAAATAGTGATTTCTGACCCTAAGACAGGGAAGAGCGTGCAGAGGGAATTGAAAGATGATTCAGTCAATCCTGTGATGGGCCTAAAGATAGGCGACGCACTGAAAGGAGATTCAGTCGGTCTTGAAGGATTTGAATTCAAGATAACAGGCGGCTCTGACAATGCAGGCTTTCCCATGAGAAAGGATGTGCCTGGCACTGGAAGGAAAAAGATCCTTGGCATAAAAGGCATCGGCGTAAACAACAAGATGAAGTATAGGGGCAAGGACATGAAAGGCCTCAGGACAATGAATGGAATGAGGACAAGGAAGACAGTCGCTGCAAACATAATCTATGCAGGCACTGCGCAGATAAACCTCATGATAACAAAGTCTGGAAAGGAGAACATCTTCCCTGAGAAGCCTAAAGAGGCAAAGGAAGGAGAAGCTCCTGCTGAGAAAAAGGCTGAGTGAATCTGATTTATTTATTCTCTTTATTATCTTTTTTTCTTAACTTTTATTTATTTTTATATTCTAATCTTTTAATCTGAATCATCATTTCTTTGCTATCTTCCAGAGCTGTTCAAAGTAGTTTATGAAAGACTGCGATAATTTCTTTGATTCTATCAGAAGCGATATATGGTCATTATCAGAGGGGATCAAGACCCACATCTTGTCCCCATATATCATGGTTGATATTGGGATATTGTATGAATCAGGCAGAAACTTTACCTCAGTTAATGGCAGTTTTACAGCTTCATTATCTCTCATCTGCTCTTTTGAGATTATTTTTCTTTTGATCTTCAGTTTTGCCCGTCTTTTGTGCCAGTGGATGTAAAAATATGGCAATATCTGCTTGGTGATGCCAGAATAACCCAGATAATATATTGTCTTTCTCTCATTAAGCATATCATCAAGCAGGGTTTTAAGACCTTCTTTGCCCCCATAAATCTCTGCTTTCAGCTCTTCTTGTTTGGGCTGTTTGAGCTTCAAGATTAGGGGGATCAATTCCTGGATCTGTGTTTCCTGTTCCTTTATCTTTTCCTCTCTTTCTTTCAGGTAATCCAGCAGTTTCTGGGGCTTTGAGGCGATAAAATGCTTCCTGTTTGCTTTTATTATGTAAGAGACAAGGCCTTTCTTGATGAGTGATTCGAGAATATCATAGATGTTTGTCCTGTAGATGCCTACCTTTTCAGCTATCTCTGAGGCCATGGCAGAGTCTGCCTTTGACAGCTCTATAAATACCTTGATCTCTGCATCTGTCAGGCCGATCTCCTTCAGTACTTTTTCGTCCATATACTCTGTTGAGAGGAGGAATTATATAAATATTACTATTTTCGTATACCCTACATACAACAAAAGCTTATATATTTTGGTATCATTACTTCAGAAAGGTGAATATAAATGAAGATAAAATTTGGAGTTGAGAAGCCTGATGAATGCAGCAGGTTTTACCTTATGTCAAGGCCCGCATATCTTGCTTTCCTTAAAGATATATTGCAACTGTATGATCCGTCCAGCCAATTCAGGCAGCGATTAGCAGATTTGTCTGCAGAATTCAA